>JBHWRC010000133.1:0-3845 GCA_043426375.1 Anaerococcus sp. | reverse complement strand
GCTGATGTAATAGCTTGTGACTCTAGGGGAACTATCAACGATAGCCACCTAGAAGGTGACAACCCAGTTAAAAAAGAGCTAGCAAAGATTACCAACAAGGATAATGTAGTTGGCTCAATCAAAGACGCTATAAAGGGTTGTGATGTCTTTGTGGGCGTGTCAGTACCAGGCGTAATAGACGAAGAAGATATCAAAAACATGGCAGAAAATCCAATAGTTTTCGCTATGGCAAACCCAGTTCCAGAAATAGATCCAGCAAGGGCTAAAGAAGCAGGAGCGGCTGTTGTTGCAACAGGTAGGTCAGATTTCCCTAACCAAATCAACAACGTCCTAGCCTTCCCAGGCATATTTAGGGGAGCCCTAGATGCTCATGCAGAAGAGATTACAGATTCTATGAAGCTTGCTGCTGCAAAGGCTCTAGCAAACCTAGTTTCTGACGACAAACTATCAGCAGACTATGTAATCCCAGGTGCCTTCGAAGAAGGAGTAGCCGAAGCTGTTGCTGAAGCTGTAAAGGCTGAAATTAAATAGTTAAGTAGATTAATCGTTCCAAGGCTAGAACTCTTAGCCTTGGGACTTTTTTAGAGAGGAAAAAGATGGGTGAAATTTTTACGGGCAAAAATCTAGTTAGTCTGGATGAGGTACTAGCAAATAGGGACTACAGGAGAAGTCTGATTGAAAAAATCATGAAATAAAATCTTCACTGGTCATATCTGGGTGGGATCCTTGGGATTTAAAATTGACACAGCCAAAGGCAAAATCTCGGCTAAGCTCATCGAAAACAGCCTTTTTAAGGGCCTTGTTAAATTCTAAAATATCCACAATCCACCTCCAATAATTATTTATCTTTCTACCACTATACTAAATTTAGAAATGTAAGTAAATAAAAGTAAGACTTAGTCTATCAATGGTTTGCCACTAACTATAAAAACCTATCTTTGTTAATTATTTTATAAAGAATGCTAAAAGTGTTATAATGTTATTGAGGAAATTTAACATACATAAGACAATGGAGGAATAAATGAAACTATTAAGAGCGATGCGCGAACCTTTGAAATATGTCCAAGGCAAGGATGCCCTTGTAAGATTCCACGAAGAGATGGGATATATGGGCAAAAGATGGCTATTTATTTGTTCAAATAGCGGATACAAGGCTTGCCACGATTTAATCGAAGAATCATTTGCTGGCCTTGATGACTATCGTCGTTATGAAGTATTTGGCGGTATTTCAAGCAAGGGCGAGATTGAAAAGATGAAAAAAATTGTCGAAGAAGATAAGATTGATGCTGTTGTGGCAGTAGGTGGTGGATCTGCAGTTGATACAGCAAAGGCAACAGCTTATTACACAGGCAAAAAAATAGTAATCATCCCAACAGTAGTAGCTACAGATGCTCCATGTACAGGCCTATCTGTAATCTACAATGACGACGGATCCTTTGATTCTTACCTATTCTTCCCAACCAACCCAGACGCTGTTATGGTAGATAGCCAAGTAATAGCAAATGCTCCAGTGAAATTCTTGATAGCTGGTATGGGAGATGCCCTTGGTACATACTTTGAGGGAAGAGCATCTATTAGAACAGAATCTACATCCCTAGAAGGTACAGGCATCACAAGATCAGGCCTTGCCCTTTCAAAATTATGCTATGACACCCTAAGAGCCTACGGCAAACAAGCAATAGTAGCTTGTGAAAACAATGTCGTAACCCCAGCTCTTGAAGCAATCATCGAAGCTAATACCTATATGTCAGGAGTAGGGGCAGATAACGTAAACTGTGCTGCAGCCCACTCATTCTACAATGGTCTAACATCCCTAGAAAACCACAAGGGCCAACACGGTGAGGCAGTTGCCTTTGGTACCCTAGTCCAACTTACGCTTGAGGGAGTAGAAAAGGATGAATTCTACGAAGTTCAAGACTTCTGTAGGGAAGTAGGCCTACCAATCACTCTTGAAGAATTTGGAGTAACAAAAGACGAAGATATCAGACAAATAGCCAAAAATGCAGTAGCAGAAGGCGAAACCATCCACAATCTAGCAGGCGGAGTTACAGAATACGAAGTATACTGCGCAATAATCGCAACAGACGCTCTTGGAAAAGAAGCTTTAGGAAAATAAAATAAGCAAAAGAAAAATCCAACTATTAGGAAATTCCTAATGGTTGGATTTTTGAATTATAAACTTTTCAGGATAAAAAACATTTATGTCGAAATTTCTAAAGTCTTTTATATTCCTTGTTATAATTAAATCTATGCCCTGTCTTTTTGCACACATAGCAACAAGAGCATCTTCGAAATCCTTAGCTTTTAAATCATAAGCGTTATGAATGTCTATAGACTCAACAGGAAGAATAGAAACTAAGTCTAATACATATCCTAAATATAAATATACTTTAACAGGATCCTTTGTCGCTTTGGATAATTTTATAGTATTTTTTCCGTTTTGAACAACATAGACATCCTCACTTTTATTAATTCTAAAAAGAGATTTGTCTATAAGATGTGGCTTAGTTAAAAGATATTTATTTCTTAGCCTTGAAGACCATCGGCTTGTCTTTGCATGTTTTCAAAGACGATATCGTGGATATCTCCTAGGCTTGCTGCGTACTCAAGGACTTCCCATGGTTTGTTGGAGTGGAAGTGGATTTTTATCAGATCTTCATCTCCCACAGCAAGAAGGCTGTCACCTTCTAGGTTTTCTGAAATATAGTCAAAGATTTCATCTTCGTCTAGGTCCTTGTCAACTCTTGCTATTAGCATTTGGCAATCGTACTTAAATTCAATTTTTTCGTCTGGTTTAAATTCGTTGTGCATTATACATAACTCCTATCTAAAAGTATTTAAAAATTGTATTAATCTAATAATTCGATAAACATTCTCACTACTAATAATATACCCTAGTTTCTCCTAGTAAGGTTTCTTTTTAGTTCTTCTTCTAGGTTCTTTATTTCGGCCTGGGCTTTTTCTCGGTTTTTAGCGCCTTCTATTTGGATATTCCTTACTTCTTCTATGGTTGAGATTAGGGCGTCATTGGTGTGTTTGATTGTTTCTACATCTACAATGCCACGTTCTGTTGCCTTTGCTGTTTCTATTGTGTTTTGCTTTAGCTTGTCGGCGTTTTTCTTTAGCAGGTCATTTGTGAGGTCTGTCACCATTTGTTGGGTCTTTATAGCCTGGTCTGTGTGGTGCATGCCTAGGGCTAGGACCATTTGGTTTTTCCAAAGTGGGATGGTTGTGACAATTGTGGTTTGGATTTTTTCTGCCATGATGGAGTTAGATGATTGGACCATCCTAATTTGTGGGGCCATTTGGATTGAGACCATCCTGGTTAGGTCTAGGTCGTGGAGTTTTTTCTCAAAGCGGTTGGCCTGGGCCTTTAGGTCGTTGACCTTTTGGGCATCAAGGGGCAGATTTGACTCGGCTGCAACTCTTTCTAAAGCTGGCAAGTCCTTATTGTATAAATCTTCGAGCTTTCTCTTGCCGGCTTCTATATACATAGAAATTTCCTTGTAATATTCCTCGTTTAGATCATACATCTGGTCAAGCATGGAGATGTCTTTCATTAGTGTGATTTGGTGGTTTTCAAGGCTTCTTGCTACTTCGCCTATGTTTTTTTCTGTAGACTGGTATTTGACCTTGAGGTTTTCAATCTTATTGCCAGCCTTTTTCAAAAAACCGAAAGGCCCCTTGTTTTCCTCGTCATCGTTCATGGTTTTGATATCCATGACCACCTTATCTAAAAGACCTCCGATTTCTCCCAGGTCCTTATCTCTTACGGCATCTAGGGTCTTTTCAGAGAAGGTTGAGATTTTCTTTTGTGCGCCTGATCCGTATTGGAGAATGATATT
>JBHWRC010000132.1:0-4599 GCA_043426375.1 Anaerococcus sp. | reverse complement strand
CTTTTTTCCTTTACCATTTTAAGTGTGTATTCACTAGCTTCTTCGGCACACTCTTCTATAACATCTTCGACTTCTTTTTTATATTCCTTTAAGAGTTCTTCATATTGGTCAAGTAGGGTTTTTGCCATAATCTTTACCCTCTACTCTTTCTCCATGATTTAACCTTATATCATCTTCATAGAGTTTTATAAGTTCATTTCTTACTTCTCTAGCAGGATTTCCCCTTAATACCTCCACTACGATTTCAATATCGTCAGTAGTAGGAGCATAAGAGCCTTTAAAAGACTTTCTATCACGAGGTAGAGCGGTTGATGACGGCCTATAGGTTCTAATCACCTTGTACAACAGTGTCTTACCATCTACATAATCAACAATGTTATCCACTACATCAAGACTGTTACCAAATATTATATATTCACAATCTACATATTGATTTTTACGCATTGTGATTACTTTAGAAGGCCTATATCTGTTGTTCTTACCGAGATAAAACTCCTCACGACCTATATCCCTTATATGGCAAAAAGCTTGACTAATACTAGTTTCATTAAAGTGTAAAATAGTGTTTGCATAGTCGTCTTTTTCGTCAAAGTAAGACTTCATCATTACGCATATATTGTCATAATTCATCTACTAGACCTCCTACATTCACAGTCGATTTCCCTTACCATATCTTCTATTGATTTTGGTTCAGTACTTTTCACAGTTTTGTTAAGATTGCCTATATTTACATCTTCGTTTTCTATAGAAGGTCTTCTCACTTTTGTTTCATCAATATCGTTACACTCTTGTATATAGAGGTTTCTAAGTCTAAATTCTAAGTTTTTAGGTAAACCTTCAAGAGAGTCACGATTCGAGTACCTATAAGCTGATAGGTCTACGACAAACATAAAAATATCCATTTTAGACAAATCAGCTTTTATATGGTAATCTCTTTCAAGTTCACTTATAACCCCGTTCACAATGGCACTTATATACTTATCTTGGATGCTATTTAGAATACCTTCCCTTTGTTTTACAAGCGTAACAGCTTCATTTACTAACTCAACATCCATTTAAAACTCCTTATGGTGTAACTTCAGTACTTGTTGCTTCCTTAAATTTTAGTCTTACAAAGGCTTTTGGGTTAGCAACCTTACCGTCATATCTACCTCTGATTTTATAACCGATATTTTCTTCAATCCATTGTAGTCTATCGTTTGTATCAAAGGCCATATCTTTTCTTTCACCAAGTATATATTGGTTAAAATCACCTATAACTACTTCATCATCTTTGATAACATTAGATAAAAGTATTCTTGTACCATCAGGTAGGTTATTACCCATACCATATACAAACTTACCGTTACTATCTTTACCCCATGTTTCTGGGAAAATCCATTTATATAGAGTCTTTCTGTTGGCCACAAGAGAGATTGTTCCTTCTTTAGCATTATGCTCATAAAATTGTGTATCAAGCTCACCAATGTAACCTAATACGTCTAGTATGCTAGAAACTGATTTAGTAGTTTTAACTACAGAGCAGATTCCTTCAGGTTCTTTTTCAGCCGCACCCTTACCTTCATAAATAGCCTTATCTAGTGCTTCAGCAATAGCCTTGGCAAATTCATTCATGATATAGTTGGCAATAGTAATATTATGGTGTCTATTTTCGTTCACATCTTGTACAAAAGACTCACATAAGAATAAGTAACCACCAAGTTTGTAGTTATCTAGTTCAATAGCATTGAGTTCCCCTAGAGTTACTTCTTTTAATGGTTCACATTTTTCAGTCCAATACATGGTTGGTGTTCCAGCATTCATAATAATTCTTGCCTTACCTACTAATTGTAATTTTCTTACAATGTTGTAAAGCGAACCGTATTCACCCACTCTTTGGCTAATTTCATAGTAGACATCATCTGGTACCATAAACCCAGCTGTTTCAGTATTCATTCCCGCAAGTGCTGCCCTATTAAAGTATAAATCTACAACGTCTCTAAAGAATTTTCTATTTTCTTCGCTCCTATCAAGTATTTGACCGACTCTTTCTCTAGTGTTCATGTTTTCAAAGTTCATAGTTAACCCCCTTGTTAAAACTTCTTTCTTTTCAATCTTTCTTTCTTCGCCTTCTTCGCTTTCGACTTCTTCTTCGTTATCATCTTCCATATCAGAAATTGACTTTTCGATTTCTTCGATTTCTTCTTCGAGTTTTGTTTTCTTGCCAAGTTTTTCAGCCTTTTCCTTTTCAAGACCTTCCACGATTTTTTCAACAACTTGTGCATCTTCTTCAGTTGTTGTTTCATCAATTTCTTCAATAGCCTTGGCTGTTTCATCTTCTCTTTTCTTAATTTCCTTGATTTCTTCTTCAATAAGTCCAAGCTTATTTCTCTTATCTTCTAGTTGCTTTCTAAGCAGTAAAACTCTTAAGCTCATTCATTCTCTCCTTCAATTCTTCTTTTCTTCTCATTACAGACTTCTTTTTTTCTTCCTCTTCAAAAGCCTTTTTCCTAGCTGATACACTAGTGTTTTCATAGGCTGGGAATGCTACTACACTCACTTCAATGAGTTTGCATCTTTTTACAATAAAGAGTTCTCCATTAGACCTAGACTCTCTTTCTTCTTCGGTCGGTATAAATCCAAACGAACACTGGTCTATATCTCCTCTCTTTACTTTTTGATATAAAGAAAAGGCCTCTGGGTCATCTTTGTTGATTAAGATAGACCCCCACAGACCTTTTTCGTCACTCCTAAGAGTCAAAGTATTATTTTTTACACGTCCTAAGACTTTTTCCCTATCATGGCCTGCTAAGGCTCTGATATCTTTGTCAAGCTCTCCCTCAAAAGCATTCCTGTCTATCTTTTCATAAACCCCTTCCCAAAGCATGGTTTCATCATCATAGACTACGAAATAGCCTTCAATTCTAAGCTCTTCATTATCATCTCTTTCTCTAAGTTTTACATGACTAGTCCTATATTCCACATTATTCACCTTCATCACCACCTTTCGGGCTGTCATTTTCTAATTTCTTCTGCTGTCCGCTCTTATCTACTGGTATGTAGTTTTCCAATATCAAGAGCTCATCAAGTCCATCAAGAGGGCTCATACCGACAGCATCCCTTACTTCATTTCCTGTCACTATTCCATGTTCATAAAGGTTGGTGTACACTTCTGTGACCATATCAAGGTCATAAGATAACATTGACTTGCTGTTAAAAGTAAAGTACCTATCAGATGCTACGAGTAGTTTTCTTGTAAACTCTTGTTCTATTGCCGTACATATAACTTTAATTTTGCTCCTGATAAAATTATTGTATTCCGCCTGATTAAATGCTCCTACACCCAATAAAAAAGCAGGTATTCCAATAATACTTGCTACGCTTTCTTTATCTATTTTTATTCTTTCGTTAATCCCTATGTCGTTTAAGGTTAAAGGTTGTATTTGCTCTACATCCATCATGTCAGGTATTATCCAAGGTTGCCCATTTTTAGCCCTATCGATAAACCTTTTTTCTATGCTGTCCCTACCTTCCGAGCTTTTTAAATCTCCTGGTAGTGCTGCAACCCTTATTATAACTGTTGGCAACAGTTGGTTTTCAAGGAAGTCGTGTACGGTAGACCTGGCTTGACCAAGTCCATCCATTAAATCTCTAAGCAATACTTCCTGTCCTTGACCCTCCCAAGGTCTTTCAAGGTTGGGATTATATCTAAAATGTAAAATTTCGTCAGCTCTGTATAGTTTATTATCTTTGCTAATGTGGATATAATAAGATTTATTATTCTTACTTTTCCAGTCATCTCTTATAATCTGATATTCCCTATATTCTATAGGTTCTAAATCATACAAAAACCCATCTTTAGTTTTAGGTATGACTACGGCGTTACCATACAATATCATCTCTTGTACAACCCAAGATATTAGAAGTTGTCTGTTCATTAATTTAGACGGTTCAATATCTATAAACCTAGATAAACCATCTTTTACTCTAACGTCACCCTTGTTGGTATTTTTCATCTGGTGAATTGACATAGCTGATATTATTTCAGCTATCTTTTCTACCCCAGCTTTTATTTCAGGACTAGTAGCAAGTGTCCTGTAGCCTTTTGGCACATAAGACCTAAAATCAACATCCTTAAACCATCCGGCAAGAGCTGCAATTTCTTCCTTTTGTCCGTCCACATAAGGATAGGCTTTTTCTTCATCTCTTTTAAACCAATCTAATATTCCAATATTTCTCACCCCTTTCTATCGAATAAAGTTTTTCATATTTGCTTTCATGATATCCACTTTGTATAGTCGATTTTGCTTTTCTAAATTCATATACAACTTCAAAATCATCTGGCATGTGGTAACCACTAATTAAGACTATGTTTTCTTTACTCATATTTTTACACCATTTATAAAAGCCTTCATGGTCTAGGTTACTATGTTTGTATGCTTTTTTAGTTTTCTTATATGGTGGGTCTAAATATATAATTGAATTTTTAATTTCTGAAAACTCTTTATAATCTTTATTGTGAAATTCTATTTCTTTATTTGCTTCAATGTCTTGAATATTTTCTAACTGCTTTAATTGTTGCAATTGTTGCAATTGTTCTAATTGTTGTAACCTTACTGG
>JBHWRC010000131.1:0-22781 GCA_043426375.1 Anaerococcus sp. | reverse complement strand
CCCATAGATTTACTAGCTTCATACATGTGGAAGTGAAGTGGCACATCAAAAAGATCAATTTTGTAATCTGAGTTTTTTAGATAATTTTCTAGGGCGCCTGTGTTATATTGCCAAAATTCTCCGAAAAGATAAAACTTATCTTCGCCTAAATTGTCATAAATGTATTTTGATAAGTCATAGATGAAGTCGCCCGAAATATGTTTTAGGGCATCATATCTAAAACCGTCTACCTTGGTTTCTTTTATAAACCACTTGACCCACTGGAATATCTCTTCACGAACTTCTGGGTGGTTGTGGTCTATGTCGCAATTCATTAGGTAATCGAAGTTTCCCTTTTCGTCTGACACACCATCGTCCCAATATTTGCCATCGCCCAAAATTCTATATATAGCAGAAGTTTCGCTTTTGGCATCATAGTCAACACCTGTAAAGTGGTAGTAGTGCCAGATCATATCAGAATATTTACCATTTCTACCCTTAAAATCAAAACCGGTCCAAGCTTCTATATCAATTTCACCTGATACATCTTCTTCCCTATTATTTTGATCAACCATTACAGCCTTGAATTCTTCCTTAAAATCAGCATTTCCCTTGTGATTTAGAACAATATCTGCATAGGACTTTATACCTACTTTATGGAGGTCATCAATAGCTTTGATTAGCTCTTCCTTAGTTCCGTATTTAGTTCTAACGGTGCCTTTTTGGTCAAATTCTCCTAGGTCCCATAGGTCATATACTCCATATCCTACGTCGTTTTCTCCACCACCTTTGGATGCTGGTGGAAGCCACAGTGCGTCTATTCCGGATTCTTTTATGACTTTTGCATCTCTTGAAAGTTTTTTATAAAAATCGCCCGAGCCGTCTGTGTCCCATTCAAAAGATTGCATCATTACTTCATTTGCCATATTTATTCCTTACAAATTTCTATTGACTTAGATGCACCAATTCTTGATGCACCAGCTTCTATAAAGGAAAGTGCTTCTTCTCTGGTGTGAATTCCGCCGCTTGCCTTAACTTTTGCCTTATCTCCTACAGTATCTGCCATAAGTTTTACGTCAGAGACTTTTGCTCCTCCAGTAGAAAATCCTGTAGATGTTTTTACAAAATCAGCTCCTGCTTTTACAGATAATTCACATGCCTTTACTTTTTCTTCATCTGTAAGTAGGCATGTTTCTATGATTACCTTTAGGACATTATCCCCAATAGCTTCTTTTATTTGTCTAATTTCATCTTCTACATAATCGTAGTCTTTAGATTTTAGCCTTCCGATATTGATAACCATATCAATTTCACAAGCTCCGTCTTCTATAGCGCTTTTAGCCTCAAAAACCTTAGCTTCCTTGGCCATAGCTCCTAGAGGAAAACCCACTACAGAGGCAATTCTTATTTCTTTATTATAATCTCTGATAAATTTTATAAAAGACGAATTTACACATACTGAGTAAAAATCGTTCTCTACAGCCTCATCTACTAGCTTTTTGATGTCATCAAAAGTCGCATCAGCTTTAAGGACTGTATGGTCAATATATTGGTTTATTTTCATTTTATTCTCCTTCATATTCAATTAGGGCAAGGGTCAGGTCATCTGTCATTTCCTGCCAATTGTAATGGCTAATCTTTTCGTGAACGAAACCAAGACTTGTACCTTCTGCAAAAGTATCCCTAAGCCGTTCTAGCCCAAATTCCCTGCCCTCTTCGTTTTTTGCTTCAATAGCACCATCAGTAAAGAAAAGAATTTTATCTCCATCTTGAAGATAAAGTTTTTTCTCTATATAGGTGTCAGGCTCTATTATATTTGAAATCATCCTTCCATTTACAAGAAGGTATTCAGCCTGCGAGTTTTCTTTGCTATAAATCAGTGGAGGACAGTTGTGACCAGCATTTGAAAATACTAGGCTGTCATCCCTAAAGTCAAAAATTCCTAGCCAGGCAGTAAAATACTGGCTCGAATCTATTTGAAGTTTGGTAAATTTCTTTCTTAGATTGAGGAAAACCTCACTTGGAGAATAGTCCGGGTGCTTATCAAAAATCGCACTCATGGTTACCTTCAAAAACATAGTCATAATCGAAGCCTTGACCCCATGGCCCATGACATCTGCTATATAAAAAGCCGACCTATTTTCATCTATTTTTATCAAATCATAAAGATCTCCAGATACATTATCAGACGGGTCATAGATGCCAGAAAGCTTTAACTTGCCATAGGTAGAGTTTTTGGGAAGGATTGAAGATTGAATTCTCCTTACAAATCTTATGTCATCAAGCATGGCCTTATTGGCATTATAAAGGTCGATTTTAAGCATTGATTCACTAGTGATATCCCTGTAGACCTCGATAGTTCCTGTAAACATATCCTCAAGGTAAATAGGACTAGACTTTATAGAATAATATTTGCCATCTATAAGTTTTTCTTCAATCATAGTAGTATTTTTGATAAGACTGTTAGAATTAGATAAGAACAGATCGATGTTTTCATCAAGATATTCCTTTAGTTTTGGACTATTCTTAAGGGCATTTTCAAGAGCAGAATTAATAAAGGCTACATCGCCCCTATCGTCTATAATTCTTACCCAGTCTTCCATAGAGTTGAGAATGAAAAAATTAAAATTTTGTTTGATTTTTTTACTTTTATCCATAGATTTCTTCATAAAATCCCCTTTAATTATCCTTATAGTAACTATATCATTTTAGCTAACTAATTCAATCAGTCTTGTATTATATATGAAAATTTTTTCCCAAAGAAAAACACCCAATAATAGGGTGATTTTGTATATATTATTTGAAAAATAAAAACTAAATTTGAATCTAAAGAACATTTTTTATATATTCTATTAAAGAGTTCGCTATATGCTTAGATTTTATCTTATCTCCTGTTATGAATATTTTTCCATCAATATCTTGCCAGATTACGATTCCATCGATATTGGCTTCCTCTACAACATACCATTTACCTGCCTGAGGATATATTTCACGCTTGGAAGTCGTTACATCAACAACATTTAATCGGGGATTTTTACTAATACCCGTTAATTCATGTCCATCGAAAGACACCAAACCAATTTCTTTTAGATACTTCCTGTAGTCAGGAGCAAATTTGATTTCAAGATTTTTTTCAGCACTTTCAATCTCTGTATATGACCTCCCTCTACCGCCTATATAGTCTGGAGACTTTCTTAAAACTTCAACAATATCACTCATATTCTACTGGCCTCCATTTCCAAATACTTGATTACCAACATACTTCCAGAATTCTTTTCTAGTATTATCGAAACTGGACCTATCAATTTCAGATTGTTTGCCCGCTATATTTAGGATGGCAGAATTGCCTTGGTGTTGGGCTTCTGTTAGCACTGCTAATGTGCCATCAGCTTTTTGACCTATGTGGTGAAGCTGGAGGGCCTTACCAGTTTTTGGATCTAGGGGAGCATAGCCTTTTTGCATACGAAATAAGTTTGTGACCTTACTTCCATCGGCTAATTCGCTTTGGTAGCCCAAATCAATATCCTGGACAAGAGCAACTCGACCATTTACTATGACTGGTTTTAAGTCCGCTTTTTTATAAACCAGATATTCGTCCATGCTATGGAACTCAGAAATCACATCCATAGGCAAATTAGATTCTGTCTGTATAAGTGCTGCTTCTTTCATAGATAGACCACTCTTAGTTGCTGATTTAAGGAGAAAAGCTTCTCCAGCACCGCCGATTGCAGCACCACTAATTGCACCCCACTTAAAACCTTCGCTAGCTCCTAAAGCCCCTGCTTCAATGCCTTCTGAAAAATTTCCTGTTTCAATTCCTTTTATAAGTCCTGCAGATATACCACCAAAAGCTGCAGAAGAAAGAGCAAATGTTTTGGCTGTACTTGCGGATGCAGCAAATATCATACTAACAGCAGGTGCACCAGCTGTTGGTGCTAGCATAGATACGGTTACAGATACAAGAATCACACCTGTACCAATAGCCACATTCTTAATCATTGTCTCTACTTTTTTATCATCAATTGATTGGAGCTTTTGGACAGTAGTCTTTCCATCTTCATCTAGGGTAAAGATATATGGCGAACCTTGAAAAATTTGATCAAGTTGAGCAGGACTATATCCAAAGTAAATATTAGATTGAGAATTAAATGCCACTTCATCTAGATATTCTTTTGAGATATAAGTAGCACTAACATTTTCTACAACATATTCATCGCTGTTAAGGGCTTGTATAGTATCTCTGTAGACGAGATTTTCTACTTGATGGAGCAAGTTTCTATCACTTAGAGATTCAAAACTTGGCTCAAGATCCCTCCAAGTTCCAGAATTAAATTCTAAATCAGTTATGGGATTAATTTCTGTTTCATTTGATGGAGTTTTAACCCTTGTCTGTGTACATCCAGTTAAAAACATTATGAAAGCAAGGAAAATAGTGATTATGGACTTCATTGTTCTCTACCTCCTTCTAGGTTTTGCTTACCATCAGACCTTATCCTTCTCTTTCTTAGTACAAGAAATATTATTAAAGAAAAAAGGAAAATGCCAAGAGTTATTAATATAAGAGGTAATTTTTTACTGTTTATATTTTTGTTAGAAGAATTTATCCTATCCTCATCCTTAGCTTCAAATTCTCTATCATCTTTGAAATCATTTGCTTCTTTTGATATTTTCTCTATATCTAGCATTTTTAAAGTCCCATCTTCAGAAATAGTTGCTCCTTGATCTTTTAGGCTATTTATTTCAGAAACGGAAAGTCCAGTTGTCATATGGGCCTTAAGAACTTCATTTTCTCCCACATAAATTTTCTTGATAGTTGATTGGCCTGTGTATTCGTTTGTAACAGTAATTGTGTAGATTCCCTCGTCAACATATTCTACACCATCTCGTGCAGGCCCATTAAAACGTGTGTCTTCGACTAGTCCATCAGCACTCTCAGCTAAGATTTCTCTTTTTACATTAATCTTAAGATATCTTGACTTAGCTAAGTCCAAATAAAATCCATTTTCTGTTATAGAACTATTAGTAATCTCACTTCCAGTCGAAAGGTCAAAAGGATACACCATACAATTACCATTTCTTATGGAAAACTTAAAAAATATCCTATAATGACTTATTTTATTAATTAACCTATCAGCAGTGACCTCATAATCCAAAGCTAGTTCATAGTCACCTTCTTCAAAAAGTTGGACCATGGTATCTGAATCAAGGGAAGTATTAGATTCCAAATAATTTGTGTAAATAATAGGGTCTGACTTTTCATTTTTGTAATCTGTTTTACGGATAATTAGCGTACCACGACCAAAATCTATAGTTGGTGTTTCAAAATACCTATCGCTTCCTGACCTATCTGCACTTATTGACAGCTTGTCGTTTCCATTAAGCCTGTTGATATCTTGATTTAAATGGAAGTAAAGACTGACTTTATCTCCCATATTTTTAAGGAAAACCATGTTTCCGTCAGGTCCTTTGACCTCATCGGTATAGCCTTTGATAAAAAAATTACCCAAATCCCACCCATAGTGCGGATCATTCTTTGTGATAGTTTCCTCGCCAAAATAGCTATCAAATTCAGCTACTTTAGCTTTAGATCCTATGATGTACTTTTCGTTAATAAGGTCATTTTTATCACTTTTTGTATCAGCATAGGCATAGAATTCATAAAGTTCTGCATATTTTTTATAATCATACTTATCCCTATTTATGAAAAGTATCTTTCTATTCTCCATTCTAATTTGAAGCTGATAGGCTACAATCAATCTATAATAACAGCCATTTATCAGCTCTACATCCTTAGTTCCATAGATAGGATCTGTCCTTACAGGACCTTTCTCAAAGGCATCTGTTATGGTTAATTTATTAACCCAATTTTTGCCATCTGTTGAAGTTTGCAATATTAGACAAGCAGACTGGATTTTTTCGTCAAGATAAATATCATCAACCTTTTTGCCTTTATCAGAAGTTAGGTGCCATGAATCCTCATCCGCCTTTAGTAGTTTATCTCCATAGTTATAGAATAGCTTCAGACCACCCTTACCCACCTCATAAGAAGGAATACCGTTTTTTGTAGCCGTATTAGAGACTTCTCCACTGATAAAAAATTTGCCATAGCTATTATCACTATCATCTGTCTGGGAAAAATTTTCGCTCTTCGAAAATTCATAATTATTATCTTTGTCAAATTCATAAATTTTCCCCAGAACTTCAGTTTTAGAGTCTGCAGCAAAAGCTCTAATCATAAAGCTACTAAAAACTAATATTGTTGCCATAAGTAAGGCAAGAAAAAACTTAGTAGCTCTATAAACTAATTTATTCTTATTCATATTCCCCTCCTAGGTGAAATTGTATATCATTAAAATTATATTCTAAGAATACTTTATTTTTAAAGATCAAAAAATCATATGCCCGTAAATAAGCAAAACCATCTAATATTAACAATAATTTTATCACTAAATTGGATCCCATTCAATAGCCTATATGACATTGAATTAAATAAAAAATGTACATATGTAAGTAAAAAGGATAAATTTACCTTATGTATACAAATAATTTATCTTAGCTAGAACAGAAAAAACACCCCATCAAGGGGTGTCCTTTATTTAAATTATAATCTAAATAAACTGTAAGCCCATAGCCGCGAAAATGGGCTTTTTTGCTTAAACTAGTTCGATTATAGCGCGTTCTGAGCCGTCGCCTCTTCTAGGTCCTAGTTTTAGTACTCTTGTATATCCACCATTTCTGTCTTCGTATTGTGGTGCGATTTCAGAAAATAGTTTTTGTACAAGTTTTGGCTCATATAGATAGCTTGCTGCTTGTCTTCTTGTGTGAAGTGTGTTTTTCTTGCCTAGTGTGATCATTTTTTCAGCCATTTTTTGTGTTTCTTTGGCTCTTGTTACTGTAGTTTCGATTCTACCGTGTTCAAGTAATGAACCTACTAGGTTTCTAAGCATAGCATTTCTATGGTCTGTTCTTCTACCAAGTTTTCTTTTGCCTGCCATATTTCCTCCTATTCATCTTTTAGGGAAAATCCAAGTTCATGGATTTTATCTATTACTTCTGTTAGTGATTTTTTACCGAAGTTTTTGATTGTCTTTAGTTCTGATTCTGGAACTGCAATTATATCTGCTACTGTGTTGTAGCCAGCTCTCTTTAGACAGTTGAATGATCTTAGTGATAGGTCTAGTTCTTCTATTGTTTTTTCTAGGCCTTCGTCTACATCATCTTCCTCTTCAATTTCGATTTCTACTTCTTCTGGTGGGAACTGTTTACCAGGTAGCTCTTTGAAAAATGAGAAGTTGTCCATTAGGATTGATGATCCTTCTGCTAGGGCTTCTTGTGGTGTTACTGTTCCATTTGTCCATACTTCTATGATTAACTTGTCATAGTCTGTTGATTCACCTACCCTGGTGTTTTCAACTGTGAAGTTCACTTTTTCTACTGGGGTAAATGATGAATCTATAGCGATAGTTCCTATAGGATCTTTGTCGTCTTTGTTATCTTCAGATATCCTGTAGCCATTTCCATTTGTGACATCCATTGCTATTAAAAGCTTGCTTTTGTCATTGACTGTTGCTATATAATGGTCTGGATTGGCTATTTCAACTAAGGCATCTTCTTTTATGTCTTTGGCTGTTACTATCTTTGGCCCTTCTATTTCTAGAAATAAGGTTACATCTTCGTCTGATTGTTTTTTTACATTTAGACCCTTGATGTTTAGTATAATTTCTGGAACGTCTTCAACTACTCCATCAATTATAGAAAATTCATGAAGTACACCATCGATTAGTATTTTTGAGACGCTAGAACCAGGTAGGGATGATAAGAGCACCCTTCTCATGCTGTTTCCTATGGTTGTACCATATCCTCGCTCAAGTGGATATAGGGCGAATTTGCCGTAATGGTCTTCTTCGTTTATATCCAAGATTTCTATATTAGTTTCTATTTTTTCGATCATGGTAGCTCCTTAGTTCTAACTATTTGTTAATCCTACTTAGAGTAGAACTCTACTATCATACGTTCTTCAACTGGAATATCTATTTCTTCTCTTGTTGGGAACTTTTCTACTTTAACCTTTAGGTTTTCTATGTCTCCATCTAACCATTCAACCACACCAAATGAAGCATTTACTTCTTTGATTGTCTTAAATAGGCTAGTTGATCTAGATTTTTCTCTAACTTCGATTACATCGCCTTCTTCTACTAAGTATGATGGGATGTCTACTTGCTTACCGTTTACTAGTAGGTGACCGTGTGTTACGATTTGTCTAGCTTCTCTTCTAGTTCTTGCAAGTCCTGATCTAAAGGCTATATTGTCAAGTCTTCTTTCGCAAAGGATGATAAGCTGTTCACCTGTTTGACCCTTCATTCTGCTTGCTTTTTCGTAGTAGCCTCTAAATTGTTTTTCACTTACTCCGTAGATGAATTTTGCTTTTTGTTTTTCTCTTTGCTGCATACCATATTCGGATAGCTTGCTTCTTCTTCTTGGAAGAGCTCTATTTGAAGAGCCTGTGTATCCTAGGTAGGCTGGAGAAATTCCTAAAGCTCTTGCTTTTTTGTATATTGGATCTTTGCTTACTGCCATAATATCTCCTTAATTAAACTCTTCTTCTCTTTGGTGGTCTACATCCATTGTGTGGAATTGGTGTTACGTCTTTGATCATTGTAACTTCAAGTCCAGCTGCTTGTAGACTTCTGATTGCTGCTTCTCTTCCTGAACCTGGTCCTTTTACATAAACTTCTACAGTTTTTAGGCCTTGGTCAATTGCAATTTTAGCTGCAGTTTCTGCTGCTTCACCTGCTGCAAATGGAGTAGACTTTCTGCTTCCTCTAAAACCTAATTGTCCTGCGCTTGCCCAAGAGAGTGCGTTTCCTTGCATATCAGTAAGTGTTACCATTGTATTATTGAATGTTGATGAAATGTGAGCTTGGCCACGTTCAACATTCTTTTTAACTCTTCTTCTACCTCTGGTAGATTTTTTAGTTTTTTGAGCCATTATCTATTAACCCTTTCTGCTTTTTCTTGTTCTTGCGTTGTTTTTTGTGTTTTGACCTCTTACAGGTAGACCATTTTTGTGTCTTAATCCTCTATAAGAACCATTTTCTCTAAGTGCCTTGATGTTTAGACTTGTTTCACGTCTTAGGTCACCTTCGATTGTGTATTGTTCTAATTGTTCACGAATTTTACCAAGTTCTTCTTCTGTAAGGTCTTTCATCTTTGTATCAGGATTGATTCCTGTATTTTCTAATATTTCGTTAGCAGTTGCTCTTCCTACGCCATATATATATGTGAGTCCGATTTCCGCTCTTTTTTCTCTAGGTAAATCTATACCAGCTATTCTTGGCATTAAACCCTCCTAACCTTGTCTTTGTTTGTGTTTTGGATTTTCGCAGATTACCATTACTTTACCGTTTCTTTTGATAACCTTGCATTTATCACACATTTTTTTAACTGATGCTCTAACTTTCATGTTTGCTCCTAACTTAAGTTTATATCTTATCTATAGAGTTAGCTTTTTAAAGCTAATATCTTTGCCTAAGTAATAATACTTGTGAGATTTTTTCTTTACGTCATAGTGTTGTTTAATTATGACTGTAATATCCTCTCGAAGCCATTGGATTCTCGCTTAGTTTTTCGGGCTCGCTTCGTTTGCCTCGAAAATGAAGGATTTCACACGTCTTAATTTTATTATTATTATGACTATAATATCCTCTCGAAGCCATTGGCTTCTCGCTTAGTTTTGAACAAGCCCGTCTGGCTCGTGGAAGACCCTCCACGGAGTGGCCTCGAAAATGAAGGATTGAAAATCCTTCACCCATAGCGTGGGACTATTTCCTCCTCCAGGTTATTCTACCTTGGCTTAGATCGTAAGGAGATAGTTCTACTGTAACTTTATCTCCTTCTAATATTCTAATGCTGTTCATACGAAGCTTTCCTGATAAATGAGCTTGTATTTCGTGTCCGTTGTCTAGTATTACTCTAAATATTGCATTTGGTAAAACTTCGTCAACCACTCCTGTAACTTCTATAGCATCTTTTTTTGACATTGATAGAACCTCCTTTATTTTTTTCTAAAATGTCTATTGAACGCTTATTTTTTTATCAACGACTTTGTTCTAGAAATCTTTGAAAGATTCTATCACATCTATTTTTATTATCATAAATTAGTTGTTTCCTAATTTACTATTGAATTCGTTAAAAACTTCTTCTGGAGTTTTAGCGCCATCTATTTTTACCAACTTACCAACTTCTTCATAATAGTCTATAAGTGGGCTGGTGTGGTCATTGTATACTGAAATACGTTTTGTGACTGTTTCTATGTTATCGTCATTTCTTTGAATCAAGTTACCTCCACACTTATCGCATACGCCGTCTTCTTTTGGCTTGTTGTATTTGATATGGAAGGTTGCTCCACAGTCTTCGCATACTCTTCTGCCAGTTATTCTTTCAATTAGGATTTTATCATCTACATCAAAATAAACTACCTGGCTTATTTCAGTATTTCTAGCTGCCATTCCCTCATCTAGGGCCTTGGCTTGGCCGAGATTTCTTGGAAAACCATCGAATAATACGATTTTGTCTTCCGCATCTTCTATTCTGTCGAAGGCATCCCATACTAGATCAATTGTTAATTCATCTGGTACTAGGTCTCCTCTGTCCATATAAGATTTTGCTTTTAGTCCCAGTTCAGTTTTATTTGAGATATTGTATCTGAATATATCACCTGTTGCTATCTGAACTGCATTGTTTCTTTCTAATATTTTACTTGATAGCGTGCCCTTGCCTGCTCCTGGTGGGCCTAACAAAATTATATTCATTTCTTACCTGTTTAAAAATCCTTTGTATTGCTTCATTGTCATCATAGCTTCGATTTGTTTTACAGTTTCTATTATTACACCTACAACGATGATTACTGATGAACCTCCGAATGATATTTCTAGTCCTAATAGTTTGCTTGCTATAGCAGGCACTATTGTTAGTAGGGCTAGGGCAATTGAGCCTATAAAGGTGACCCTTGTGGATACTACTCCTAAGAAGTCACTTGTTGGTTTACCTGGTCTGATTCCTGGTATGAAGCCACCATTTTGTTGTAGTTGTTTTGCATACTCAACTGTATTGAATTGAATCTGATTGTAGAAGTATGCAAATACAAGGATTAGTACACTTTGTACTATTAGATAAACTGCAAAACCAAATGTTGAATTATTGAAAAATGCTGTTAGTCCACTTTCTCCACCATTCCCAAAGAATAGAGAAATAGTAGATGGTATTGCAAGTACTGCTGATGCGAAGATAATTGGCATTACACCACCCATGTTTACCTTTACTGGTATGTGGGTTGACTGACCGCCATACATCTTACGTCCTACAACTCTTTTTGCATATTGGACTGGGATTTTTCTTTCTCCTTCAGATATCATTACTACTGCTATTACTATCAGTACTACTAATAGTGACATAATAGCTATAGCAAGAACGCTTGTAGTATTGTAGTGAAGGCCTTCTTGCCATCTAGATAGTGTTCTTGGGAAGCTTGCTATAATACCCATGAAGATTAGTAAACTTGTACCATTGCCAAGTCCCTTTTCTGTCATAGTTTCACCCATCCATGTTACAAACATGGTTCCGCCTATTAGCACAACATTCATAGCAAGTTTTTGGAATCCTGTTGCGTTTGATAGGGCTGCTCCATATAGACCGTTGGTTATAGCAACAGCTTGGAATATTGCAAGCACGATTGTCATATACCTGGTATATTTTTGGATTGTTTTTCTTCCCTGTTCACCCTCACGGGTCAATTCTTCTAGTCTAGGTATTACTACTGTCAAAAGCTGCATTACGATTGATGCAGTGATGTATGGTTGTACACCTAGGGCAAATATTGATAGGGTTGATAGTCCACCACCTGTTAGCATATTTAGATAGTCAACTAGGGTACCTTCAATATTTGAATATGCATTTGCTAAGGCTTGTGTATCGATAAAAGGTATTGGAATATTATTTCCAAGCCTATATATTACAAGCATCAAGATGGTGAAGTAGAATTTCTTCCTTATTTCTTCTTCCCTTGAGGCTCTTTTTATTATATCTAACATAGCTACTTCTTTCTATTAAGCTTTTTTAGATGGTTTTACCCATTTCTTAACTTCGATAGTTTCTACACTTCCACCTGCATTTTCGATTTTTTCTACAGCAGATTTTGTGAATTTATGAGCCTTTACTGTTAGTTTCTTTTCTAGTTCGCCATCGCCAAGGATTTTAATTCCAGCTTTAGCTTTGTTTTTCTTTAAAAGTTTTGTTTCGAATAATAATTCTGGAGTGATTTCTGTTCCGTCTTCAAATACGTTTAGACTTTCTACATTGATTGTTTCATAAACTTTTCTGTTGAAGTTTTTGAAACCTCTTTTTGGTAGAAGTCTGTATAGAGGCATTTGACCACCTTCAAATCCTGGTCTAACTCCTCCACCACTTCTAGAGTTTTGTCCGTCTTGTCCACGACCAGATCTCTTACCTAGGCCGGAGCCTGCTCCTCTTCCTTTACGTTTTTTATCTTTTAATTTAACGTTTGGTTGTAAATCATGTAATTTCATTTTACACCTCAGTCTATATTTTTAACTTCAACCATGTGTCTGATTTTGTGGATCATTCCTTTGGTTGCATCGTTATTTTCTTTAATCACTGATTGACCGATTTTCTTTAGGCCAAGCGCTTTTGCTGTCGCGATCTGTCCATCTTTTTTACCGATAAAAGATCTTTTAAGTGTGATTTCAATTTTTGCCATTGTGCTCTCCTTAATAGTCAAATTCTTCTACCGATATACCACGAAGTCTTGCAACTTCTTCTACAGTTTTCATATTGTAAAATGCGTTGATACAAGCGTTGATGATGTTTCTTGGGTTTGATGTGCCTAGGTTCTTAGCTTTGATATCTTTATATCCTGCAAGCTCGCATACCGCACGCACTGGACCACCAGCGATGATTCCTGTACCTTCTACAGCTGGCATTAGTAGAACTTTTCCAGCTCCTTCAACACCTTGAATTCTGTGTGGGATTGTTGTTCCTACAACAGGTACTTCAATCATATGTTTTTTCGCATTTTCTGTAGCTTTTCTAATTGCTTCTGGTACTTCTGTAGCCTTACCAGTTCCTACACCTACAACACCGTTTGAGTTTCCTACTACAACTAGTGCTGTAAATCTAATGTTACGTCCACCTTTTACAGTTTTAGCAACTCTATTGATACTTACTACTCTATCTTCGAGGTTTAGTTTTTCTACTTCACTTTTTAATAAATATTTCATTTTACCAACCTCCTAAAACTTAAGACCAGCTTCTCTTGCTGCATCTGCTAGTGCTTTGACTTTTCCGTGATATAAATAACCATTTCTATCAAATACAACTTCTTCGATGCCAGCTTCTATGGCTCTTTTACCAATTGCTTCTCCAACTTTTTTAGCTGTTTCAATGTTTGAGTGAGCTTCTGCTACATCTTTTTGTAGGCTGTTGGCACTTGCAAGTGTTACGCCATTTACATCGTCAATTAGTTGTGCGTAGATGTTTGTGTTTGATTTATATACTGAAAGTCTTGGTCTTTGAGGAGTTCCTGATATCTTTGATCTAACTCTCTTTTTACGAGTTATTAGTCTAGCGTTTTTGTTGTTTTTAGCCATTTATATCTCCTACTTACCTGTCTTACCAACTTTACGTCTTACATGCTCATCAGCATATCTAACACCCTTGCCTTTGTATGGTTCAGGTTTTCTCTTAGCTCTGATGTTTGCTGCATGTTGACCAACTTGTTGTTTGTTGAATCCTTTAACAATTATTGTTCTATCATTTGGTACTTCAGTTTCTATACCTTCAGGATCTGGCATTGTGATTTGGTGTGAGTAACCTAGGTTTAATACTAAGTTTTTACCTTGTTTGTTTGCTCTATATCCTGTACCTTCGATTTGAAGTGTCTTTTGATAACCTTCTGATACTCCAACTACCATGTTGTATATTAAAGATCTATAAAGGCCGTGGTCTATATTTTGTTGTTTTGTATAGTTTTCAGGGATTGTTAGAACAAGCTCGTTTTCGTTTTGTTCTAGTGTGACATTTTCGCTTATTTTTAAGCTGTCTTCACCGTTTTTGCCCTTAACTTTTACATTTAGACCATCTATAGTTACTTCTACTCCAGAAGGTATTTCGATTGGTTGTTTACCTATTCTTGACATATATTACTCCTTACCATACGTAACAAATAACTTCGCCGCCTACATTTTCGCGTCTTGCAGCACGGTCAGTCATAAGTCCTTTTGATGTCGAAATAATTGCTGTTCCAAGACCATCTAGTACCTTTGGAACTTCATTTGCTTTTACATAAACTCTAAGACCTGGTTTAGAAATTCTTCTTAGTCCTGAGATTACTCTTTCGCCATTTTCTGTATATTTTAAATCTATTGTAAGAATACCTTGTTTATTGTCTTCTTCTACGTTAAACCCTGTTATAAAGCCTTCATCAAGCAGTATTTGGGCAATAGCTTTTTTTTCATTAGAAGATGGTACAGTTATCATTTTATGATTAGCTTTATTACCATTTCTGATTCTTGTTAGCATATCCGCTATTGGATCTGTCATCATAATTATCTTTCCCCCTTAATTACCAGCTTGCTTTTCTTACTCCTGGTATTTGTCCATTATTTGCAAGTTCTCTAAAGCAAATACGGCAAATTCCATATTTTTTTAAGTAGCCGTGTGGTCTTCCACAAAGTTTACATCTAGTATATTCTCTTGTAGAGAATTTTTGTTTTCTTTGTTGTTTAGCTCTTAGTGACTTTTTAGCCATTTTTGCTCCTTCTATTTCTTAAATGGCATTCCCATTAATTCTAAGAATGCTTTTGCTTCTTCATCAGTTTCAGCTGTTGTTACGATAGTTATATCCATTCCGTGAATGAAGTCAACATCGTCATACTTTATTTCAGGGAAGATCAATTGTTCTTTGATACCTAGTGAATAGTTTCCACGACCATCAAAAGAATTTGGGTTGATTCCTCTAAAGTCCCTAACTCTTGGAAGTGAGATTGAGATTAACTTATCTAAGAAGTCATACATCTTTTCTCTTCTAAGTGTTACTTTAGTACCAACTGCTTGACCAGCTCTTAGTTTAAAGTTAGCTACTGATTTTTTAGCTTTGATTTCGATTGGTTGTTGACCTGTGATTAGGCTAAGCTCTCTTTTAGCTGTGTTTAGTAGGTTTTGGTTGTCTTTTGCTTCACCAAGACCGATGTTTATAACAATTTTTTCAAGTTTTGGAACTTGCATTACATTGTCATAACCAAACTTTTCTATAAGTTCACCAACAACTTCGTTTTGATATTTTTCTTTAAGTCTCTGTGTCATAATATCTCCTATCAACTAGTCGAATTTTTCGTCAGTTTTTTTAGATTTACGAACCTTTTTACCATCTTCGTAAACTATTCCTGTACGAACACCTTTTTTTAGTTCTTCTGAATATAGAAGTACGTTTGACGCATCAATTGGGCCTTCTTTTTCAAGTCTACCAGACTCACCACCCATTTGAGTCGCTCTTTGGTGTTTTATTTGCACATTGGCACCTTCAACTATTACTCTATTTGTTTTAGGGAAAGCTTGTAATACTTCACCTACATGTCCTTTAAATTCACCTGATATTATTTGGACTTTATCGCCTTTTCTTATATGCATTTTATCCCCCTATAATACTTCCGGTGCTAGTGAGATAATTCTCATAAAACCTTCAGATCTTAGCTCTCTTGTTACTGGGCCAAAGATTCTTGTACCTACTGGTGAAAGGTCATCTTTGATGATAACTGCAGCGTTGTCGTCAAATTTGATTACAGAACCGTCTAGTCTGTTTAGGCCTCTTTTTGTTCTAACAATTACAGCCTTTACTACTTGACCTTTTTTTACCGCTCCGCCGGGTGTTGCACTTTTAACTGAACAAGTTACTACATCACCAATATTAGCATATCTTCTTCTGGTTCCTCCAAGAACTTTGATTACTGAAAGTTCTCTTGCTCCGGAGTTATCTGCTACTCTCATACGAGTTTCTTGTTGTATCATA
The DNA here is from genome assembly GCA_043426375.1 of Anaerococcus sp. Taxonomy (GTDB): domain Bacteria; phylum Bacillota; class Clostridia; order Tissierellales; family Peptoniphilaceae; genus Anaerococcus. The sequence goes on along the minus strand of JBHWRC010000131.1, from coordinate 6,721 downwards.
ATAATCTCCTTATTAATTAAACAATTTCTGCCGCTTGGCTAATGCGTACTAGTCTCCATCTTTTTGTCTTAGATAGGGCTCTTGTTTCCATTATTACTACTTTATCGCCAACTTTAGCTTCATTTTTCTCATCATGAGCTTTGTATTTTTTACTTCTAACTATTTTCTTTTTGTACACTGGGTGGCTGATGACATCTTCTACAAGAACTGTTATTGTCTTATCCATTGCGTCAGATACAACTACACCTTGGCGTACGCTTCTTCTATTTCTTTCCATTGAGATTAAGCCTCCTTGCCCGCTTCAATCTTTCTTTCTGTTTGGATAGTCTTAACTCTAGCTATATCTTTCTTAACAGTTCCTATAGCTGCTGGGTTTTCCAACTGACCTGTGGCAAGCCTAAAACGAAGATTGAAAAGCTCATTTTGTAAATCAAATAGTTGTTTATCTAGGTCTCTATCTGATAAATTTCTGATTTCTGCTATTTTCATCCTTATTCCTCCGAACCTGTTACTTCAAGCCTTTGGATGAATTTTGTTTTAATTGGAAGTTTTTGTGCTGCAAGTCTCATAGATTCTCTTGCTACTTCTTCACTAACACCACTCATCTCAAATAGTACTCTACCTGGTTTAATTACGGCTACCCAGTATTCTGGTGAACCTTTACCAGAACCCATCCTTACCTCTGCAGGCTTTTTAGATACTGGTTTGTCTGGAAATACTTTAATCCAAATATTTCCGCCTCTTTTAATATATCTTGTCATCGCACGACGAGCAGCCTCGATTTGGTTTGCTGTCATCCAGCAAGCTTCTAGAGCTTGTAAACCGTACTCACCATATGCAAGTTGGTTGCCTCTATTAGCATTACCTTTCATTCTGCCTCTATGTTGTCTACGATATTTAACTCTTTTAGGCATTAACATAAATAATACTCTCCTAATTCTTTAAGACTAATTTTGTCCCTTATTATTTCTGTTTGGACGTCTATTATTTCTCTTTTTTCTTCTGTTGTTTTGTGGAGCCGCAAGTTTTGGTTCTCTTTCAGCTTTTTCTCCTGGAAGAACTTCACCTTTGTAGATCCAAACTTTACATCCGATTTTACCGTATTCTGTATCAGCTTCAGCAAAACCATAGTCTATATTTGCTCTTAGTGTTTGAAGTGGAATTGTACCTTCTGAGTATCCTTCACTTCTTGCCATATCAGCTCCGCCAACTCTTCCTGAAACCATAGTTTTGATACCCTTAGCTCCAGCTCTCATTGTTCTTTGGATTGATTGTTTCATGGCACGTCTAAATGCGATTCTATTCTCTAGCTGTTGTGCAATATTTTCAGCAACTAGTTGAGCGGATAGATCTTGGTATTTGATTTCTTCAACGTTGATGATAATTCTTTTGCCTGGTGCGATTTTCTCTAAGCTATTTTTAAGTTCTTCAACACCTTGGCCACCTCTACCGATTACCATACCAGGTTTTCCTGTGTAGATTGTAATCTTTAGGTTGTTTACTGCTCTTTCAATTTCGATATCTGCGATTCCTGCTTCATAAGCTTGTTTTTTGATAAATTCTCTTATCTTTACATCTTCTACTAGAAGGTCAGAAAAGTCTTTTTTATCAGCAAACCATTTAGAATCCCAATCTTTGATTACGCCTACTCTATATCCTTTAGGGTTTACTTTTTGTCCCATATTAATCCTACCTTTCCTCTATATCTGCTAACACTACGCCGATATGACTTGATCTTTTTAATATTGGGTATGCAGCACCCTTAGCTTTAGGTCTGTATCTTTTCATAGTTGGTGCATCATTTGCATATGCCTTTTCTACGTATAGATCTTCTCTATCAAGTCCATTGTTGTTTTCAGCATTGGCAATTGCACTTTTAAGTACATCTTCTAGTAGTCTTGCACCTTTTTTGTTAGTAAACTTAAGAATATTTAGTGCTTCATCTACTTGCTTGCCTCTAATTTCTCTTGCTATATAGTTAACTTTTAGAGGAGATATTCTTTGATATTTAGCTATTGCTTGTACTTTCATTTATCTCTCCTAACGCATTTTGCTTTTCATTTCAGTAGCCTTTTTTGCGTGGCCTCTGAATGTTCTTGTTGGCACAAATTCGCCTAGTTTATGACCTACCATATCTTCTGTGATATAGATTGGAACGTGTTTTCTACCGTCATGAACTGCTATTGTGTGTTCTACAAATTCAGGGAATATTGTAGAACGTCTTGACCATGTTCTAATTACTTTCTTTTCATTTTTTTCATTTAATTCGTCTATTTTCTTCATTAAATGATCATCGACAAATGGTCCCTTTTTAAGTGATCTAGCCATTATATCCCCCTATTTTTCGTTTCTTCTTCTTACGATGTATGCAGAAGATTGTTTTTTCTTATTTCTAGTCTTAACACCGATAGCTTTTTTGCCCCATGGTGTCATTGGAGCTGGTCTACCAATTGGTGTTCTACCTTCACCACCACCGTGTGGATGGTCTACTGGGTTCATTACAGATCCTCTTACGTGAGGTCTCTTGCCTTTATATCTGTTCTTACCTGCTTTACCAATTCTTAGTAGTTCGTGTTCAGAGTTTCCTACTGTACCTACTGTAGCCTTGCAGTTTAAGTGTACCATTCTCATTTCTCCAGATGGTAGTCTAAGTGTTGCAAAGTTGCCTTCTTTAGCCATAAGTTGTGCACCTGTTCCTGCTGATCTTGCAAGTGTCGCGCCTCTTCCAGCCTTAAGCTCGATTGCGTGTACTGTTGTACCTACTGGGATGTCTTTAAGTTCAAGAGCATTACCTGGTTTGATATCTGCTTCACTACCAGATTCGATTACGTCACCTACTTTTAGTCCTTTAGGAGCTAGGATATATCTTTTTTCACCGTCAGCGTATGCTACAAGTGCGATATATGCTGTTCTGTTTGGATCGTATTCGATTGTTTGTACTCTTGCTGGAATATTATCTTTATCTCTCTTAAGATCGATAATTCTATATCTTCTCTTAACTCCGCCGCCACGGAATCTTACTGTTGTTCTACCTGTGTTGTTTCTACCAGCCTTGCTCTTAAGGTCTGTAGTTAGTGCCTTATATGGCTTTGCTGTAGTAATTTCTTCAAAGGTACTTACTGACATATTTCTATGTCCGTTTGATGTTGGTTTTAATTTTCTAATAGCCATCTAAGTCCTCCTTATAGTCCGTCGAAGTATTCAATAGCTTGGCTATCTTCTGTTAGTTCAACGATAGCTTTTTTCCAGTCAGCTCTTTTTCCATAACCATATCTAGTTCTAACTTTTTTACCTTTATAGTTCATGGTATTAACTGATTTAACTTTTACGCCATCAAAGATTGCTTCTATAGCTGCTTTGATTTCTGGTTTGTTAGCATTCTTGTCTACTTCAAAAGTATATTTGTTCTCATCAAGCATTTCCATGCTTTTTTCTGTTATTATAGGTCTTTTGATTATTTGGTAAGGTGCTTTCATTAGATAAATACCTCCTGAAGTTTAGCAATAGCGTCTTTGCTTATTACTAACTTGTCATGTCTTACTAAGTCATAAACATTGATCAATCTAGCTTCAGCAACATCTACACCAGCAATATTTCTAAATGCTCTGTATGTGTCATCACATTTTTCTGCTGTAACAACGTAAGCTTTCTTGCCTGCATTAAGAGCTTCTAGTGCAGCTTTTGCTTCTTTTGTCTTTACATTGTCAAGCGCTAGGCTATCAACTACGATTAGGTCCTTGTCATTTAATTTAGAAGTAAGTACTGAGTAAAGTGCTTTTCTTCTTAGTTTCTTAGCTAATTTGTAGCTGTAGTCTCTTGGTTTTGGTGCAAATACAACACCACCACCTGTGTAGTGTGGAGCTCTTATAGAACCTTGACGAGCACGTCCTGTACCCTTTTGTCTGAAAGGCTTTCTTCCACCACCACGTACTTCAGCACGTGTCTTAGCTGATTGTGTACCTTGTCTTTTATTTGCAAGTTGGTTTTTAACTACTTCATAAACTGCATGTTCGCTTACTTCTGTTGCAAACATGATTTCGTTTAGTTCTAGTTCACCAACATTTTCTCCCTTAATATTTAAAATATCTACTTTAGGCATTTTCTCCTCCTTAGTCTAGGCTTTTAACAGCTTGTTTAACTTCAACAAGTCCGCCCTTAGGTCCTGGTACTCCGCCTTTTACTAAGATGTAGCTATCCTCTGCGTTGACTTTAACAACTTTGACATTTTGAATAGTTACACGGTCGTGTCCCATTTTTCCTGAACCTTTTCTACCTTTGAATACTCTAGCTGGGTCAGAACCTGCTGCTCTAGCACCTGCTACTCTATGAGATTTTGAACCGTGACTTTCAGGTCCTCTACCATAGTTCCATCTTTTGATGGCACCTTGAGTTCCCTTACCTTTTGAAGTAGCAACTACATCTACTAGTTCGCCTTCTTCAAAAATATCAACTGTGATCAAATCTCCAGCCTTAAGCTCTGTTGCTTCTCCCTTAAGATTAATCTCTCTTAGATATCTCTTATAAGAAGCATTAGCCTTGTCAAAGTGACCTCTAATTGGTTTTTTGACATTCTTTTCTTTTTTGTCAACTGTTCCTACTTGGATAGCATCGTATCCATCAACGTCTTTAGTCTTAACTTGAACAACTACGTTCTCGTCAGCTTTAAGAACAGTAACAGGAGTAATAACTCCATCTTCATCGATGACTTGAGTCATGCCTACTTTTGTTGTAAAAATACTCTTCATGAGTCCTCCTTAATTACAGCGGATTGAACAATTCAGTTAATCCTTATTAACCTCTACTAGTCAATCATCCTAATTACAGTTATAGTTTAATCTCGATATCAACACCAGCTGGAAGATTTAACTTCTTAAGTGCGTCTAATGTCTTAGCATTTGGACCAATGATGTCGATAAGTCTTTTGTGAGTTCTTTGTTCAAACTGTTCTCTGGAATCTTTGTATTTGTGAACCGCTCTTAGAATTGTAATTCTTTCAATCTCTGTTGGTAATGGGATTGGTCCACTAACTTCTGCTCCGCTTCTTTTTACCGCTTCTACGATTTTTTCTGCTGAGCTATCGATAACTTCGTGATCGTAAGCTCTAAGTCTGATTCTTATCTTTTGTTGGTTAGCCATTTTCCTCTCTCTTTCTTTTACGCCCACCCGGGCGTTTGATAATTTTTGGAAATCACTTAGGATTATTCCTAAGCTTGCTCTGCCAGAGTTTCCTTATGCATTGGCCTATACATAAGCAACATCCAACTTCAAAGCACTTATATATGATACGACATATATAGGCATTTGGCAAGTATCAATTTGTAAAATCTTATACTTTTTTCATCAATAAACAAAATACTCATAAAAAAAGCACATACTAACCATGCCTTCCTATAAATATACTAGCTAATACCAATCTTTCAAGCCTATTTTAATAAAACTATAACTTTTTTCAATAATTTCCTTCTATATATAAAGCAAAATATGTGATAAATAATTTAATAAAATGTCAAAATAAAAAATCCTAGCAAAAACTAGGACTTCTTATCTACAAAACCAAGCCATAACTTACAAAAAAGAGGAACCAAAATGGAAGTCAAAATCACCACTGTACCAAGCTGGGCCGCAGCAAGGCTTTCGTAAGACTCCCAAGATGGGTCAAGACCTGCTATAAGGCTTGGAACAATAACAGAATTACCAGCTGCAGTATAGGTCGCAATAGCTGCCCAACCTGGTCTTTTGTTAATAAAAATATCCGCAGGTAGAGAAATTATAAAAGCTGCACCAACTGTAATAATCGATAAAACAAATCCAGCTGGCCCTCCCTTAAAGACATCCATAAGATCAATACCGGCACCAATAGAAAAGCCCAAAAAAGGCATTATATACTTCTGAGTTCCAGCTAGAAAATCACAAATGTTTTTATCTATATTACCAAGCATCACTCCTACAACTATAGGAAAAGTTAAATCTATAATAGAATTTGGAGTAATATCCGCAATACCCAATAGTGATAGAGTCAAAAATGTAAAAATTGGCACAGAAATAATAGCTGTAATAGCTGCACTAGCCACATCATACTCATCTCCATAGTCAGAAATAAGTCCGATAAAAAGTGAATTATTTTGATTAGAAATCGCTGCAATAAAAGCAAGAGCGGAAATCCCCAAAAATCCATCCCTACCAAAAAATTTGAAAAATAAAAAGCCCAAAATAATAGCAGTCAGAAACTTAGACAGAAATAAGACTAATCCTCTGCGAAAAGCAAGACCAAACCTCTTAATAGTAAGCTGACTACCCACAGCCACAAGTGTCACAACAATAATAGCATTAAGCCCTTCCTTGCTGGTAAAAGCACGAGTCATAGGCCCAAGCTGTAAGATGCCAGGCAAAAAAGTATTTAAAATAGAAGCCAAAAACATAGGCACAACAATAATCCCCGCAGGAATCTTTTTGAAAAATTTATAAACCATATATCCTCCGTGATATTGCTATTATACTCTTCTAATAATTTTCTCCTAAGATGTATATAAGTTTAAAACTTGAAGCCTCTATAATTCCGAGTTTTAAACAGTTAAATTTATTAAATTATAAATCAACAATTATCTTCATATACATGTTAATTATAAAAGTAGAAGATCTTGAGCTGACCCCCAAAAGTTAGACCAAAAAACTAACTAAAGGAGGTCAGTTTTTAAATGGCAAAATATAGTACAGAATTTAA
>JBHWRC010000130.1:0-3811 GCA_043426375.1 Anaerococcus sp. | reverse complement strand
AAATTTATGTAAATATAGTTGCATGCCTAAAGGAAAATGCAAACAGCGAAACCCTAAAAGACTTGGTTGAAAATTACTACCAAACTCCAGAAACTGCAAAGATAATAGAAGAAGTAACCAAGGGATCATCAGTACCAGTATTTGACTATTAATAGATAAAAAGCTCTTTTAGACTAATATCAACCTATACAAACTCTCCTTTTTAATGGCCTGGTCCAACCATTCCAGGCCTTGCAAAAAAGTTTAAGAAGAATTAGCCTTTTGGGGCTCTTTTTCTTTTGATAATTTCCTATAAAATATAGAGAAAAGGCTGAATTTAGTGGGGAAAACCGTACAGTAATAGTGATGATAATAGAGGAGTAGATATGACAACAATTTATGATTTTAAAGTAAAAAATGACAAGGGCGAAGAAGTTTCTCTTGAAAAATACAAAGGTAAGGTTCTTCTTATAGTAAATACTGCCACAAAATGTGGATTTACAAAGCAATATGATGGCCTTGAAGAACTTTATAAGAAATATAAGGACCAGGGTTTTGAAATCCTAGATTTTCCATGCAACCAATTTGGAGGTCAAGCTCCTGGTACAATCGAAGAAATCAATAGTTTCTGTGAGCTTAATTTCGCTACAAGCTTCGATCGTTTTGACAAAATTGATGTGAATGGTGAAGAAGAAGCGCCACTCTATACCTTCCTAAAAGATCAAATCCCTGCAAAATCTTCTAAAGATATTAGGTGGAACTTTACCAAGTTTTTGATAAATAAAAATGGCGAAGTTGTAAAAAGGTATGATTCTATGAAGAAACCAGCAAATATAGCAAAAGACATAGAGGAAGAAGTAAATGTATAAGGATAAATTTGTAGACCTTGCCTTTGATTCTCTAAGATATTATCTAGAGACAGGCAAGTTCCTTGATAAGTATGACGAAGAATTTAAGAACAACCATAACGGAGTCTTAGTTCAAATTACCAAAGGCGATAGGACGGAATGGTCCGGATCGATTTATCCAACTAGGGCCAATATTGCCCTTGATATAATCCATGAGACTATCAATCTAGGTGTTTTTGATAATGCCTTTGCCCTAAAAATGGAAGACCTTGATGATATTTATATCCAGGTTTTAGAGATAAATAAGGTTGAGCAAATTGAAGAAATAGAAGACTTTGGAGTTTATTCGGGACTTTTACTTTCCTATGCCAATAACCCTGCAATAGTCTTTAGGGAAGATTATGAATCAGACTTTCAGATGTATGAAGATGCAAAGGATATAGCAAATGTGGACGACTTTGATATCTACACTATGGAAAAGTTTAAGATCATAAGACATATTTGACAAATACGGCTAAAATAGTACATTAAATGGAGAATAATGACTATATAAAGAAGAGTAATTTATAAAAAACCTTCAGAGAGGCATGGTTGGTGAGAATGCTAGGGGCTTTATAGACGAAAATCACTTTATTGTTTGATTGGTGAAAATATTAGCCAATTAGGAATGCCAAGCCTTAAGAGCAAACTAGGAAATAAGTGGACCGTCTGTATGGATGGTCCTTTTTTATTAGGAAGGAAATTATATGTGCGATTTGAAATTTGAAGAAGTAAATTCCAAAGATGTAAGGCAAAGAGAAGCCAAACTCAAAGACTATTGGAATGATATTGACCTATTAGAAGAAACCTTTAAGACACGCAAGGATGCGGACGAATATGTAATCTATGACGGCCCTCCAACAGCCAACGGCAAGCCAGGTATCCACCACGTTATAGCAAGGACACTTAAGGATATGACTAGCCGTTATAAAAATATGAAAGGCTATAAGGTACTTAAAAAGGCAGGCTGGGATACACACGGCCTACCTGTAGAAATCGAAGTTGAAAAACAACTAGGTTTTCATGATAAAAATGACATAGAAGAATATGGTATAGAAAAATTCAACCACCTATGTAAGGAATCTGTTTGGAAATATTCTGATATGTGGAGGGACATGTCAGATAGGATGGGCTTCTTATATGACATGGACCATCCATATGTAACTATGGACAATAACTACATCGAAACTGAGTGGTGGCTATTAGATAAAGCCTTCAAAAACGGTTATATCTATGAAGGTGCAAAGGTTATGCCTTATTGCCCAAGATGTGGAACTGGTCTTGCAAGCCACGAGGTTGCCCAAGGTTATGAATTGGAAAAGACCCTTACTCTTACAGTTAGGTTTAAGAAAAAAGATGCAGACAATGAGTATTTCCTAGCATGGACAACAACACCATGGACACTTCCATCAAACGTTGCCCTTGCTGTAAATCCAGATCTAAGCTATGTAAAAGTGCTTGACAAAGAAGATGATTGTTACTATTATATGGCAAAATCTCTAATGAATAAACTCATGGACAAAAGAGAATATGAAGTGGTAGAAGAAGTTAAGGGTACTGATTTAGAGCTTATGGAATATGAGCAACTCCTACCATATGTCAAAACCCAACCAGGTAAGGCCTTTAAGGTAATTCTAGCTGACTATGTATCAGCAGAAGATGGTACAGGTATAGTTCACATCGCTCCTGCCTTTGGTGAGGACGACTACCAAGCTTGTAGAAAATATGACCTAGACTTTATCCAACCAGTTGACCTAGATGGTAAATTTACAGAAACACCATGGAAGGGTGAATTTGTATTTGATACAAACGAAAAAATCTGGCGCCACCTCCAAGAAGAAGGCAAGGTTTTTGCAAAAGAAACAGTAGAACATAACTACCCACACTGTTGGAGATGCCACACACCACTAATCTATTATGCAAGACCATCTTGGTATATCGAAATGAGCAAATTCTCAGATAAGATGGTAGAAAATAACAAGACAGTAAATTGGTATCCACAAACAATCGGAGATAAGAGATTTGGAAACTGGCTAGAAAATGTCAAAGACTGGGCGATTTCAAGATCTAGATATTGGGGTACCCCACTTAATATCTGGAGATGCGAGTGCGGCCATACAGACACAGTTGCTAGTCGTGCTGAGCTTAAGGAACGTGCAATCGAAGATATTTCAGAAGATATAGAGCTACACAGACCATATGTAGATAATGTCCATATTAAATGTGATAAGTGTGGCGGCACAATGACAAGGGTACCTGACGTAATGGACGTATGGTTTGACTCTGGAGCTATGCCATTTGCCCAACTCCACTATCCATTTGAAAACAAAGACCTATTTGAAGAAGGCTACTACCCAGCAGACTTTATCTGCGAAGGTATAGACCAAACAAGGGGTTGGTTCTATTCCCTAATGGCAATCTCTACAATCACAACAGGCAAGGCACCATACAAAAACGTCCTTGTAAACGACCTAGTTGTAGATAAAAACGGTCAAAAAATGTCAAAATCAAAGGGTAACACCCTGGATCCATTCGAACTTTTCGATAAGTACGGAGCAGATGCAGTTAGATTCTATTCTCTATATGTATCTCCAGCTTGGATGCAAACCAAATTTGACGAAAAGGGCCTAGTTGAAGTTAGAAACAACTTCTTTAGGACATTTGAAAATGTCTATAACTTCTTCAGCCTATATGCAGGTACAGATGGCCTAAGCCTTGCCGATATCAAAGGCTTTGAGGGAGTAGAGAAGGATGGAATTGACCGCTGGTTATATTCAAGGCTAAATTCCCTAGTCAAATCTTATTATGAAGAGATGGAAGAATTTGAATACAACAAGGTTGTACACGAAATTTCTGACTTTGTAGTAGAAGATTTGTCAAACTGGTATATCAGACGTAATAGGAAAAGATTCTGGTCACAAGATTTAACAGAGTCTAAAAAATCT
>JBHWRC010000129.1:0-3304 GCA_043426375.1 Anaerococcus sp. | reverse complement strand
TAATTGCATCAATAGTATCTTGAGCAACCTTGCCTAAATCATTTATCATTCATACTCCTTAACTAGGTCAAAAGCTAATAAATAGCAATTCTTATAGGCATATTGTACTTATAGAATTGCTTTTGACAATTATTATCTATTGGTTAGAAATTTTCTATAAAATCTTCTATATCCATAGCTTTTATGCCATTTTCTTCTAAAAGTTTAACGAAAATCCCGTCTCCTTTTATAAGATTTGAGCTAAAAGTACCGTCATAGATAAGGCCCTTGCCGCAAGATGGGCTTCTTGATTGCAATATAACTAATTCTATTCCTTCATTTTTGATTATATCTAGGGCCTTTTTAGCTCCCTTTCTAAACTCATAATCTACTGACAGACCTTTATTTGTCACAACTTCTCCGTCTACTATCTCTGCTGGATCTCTCGGAATAGGAAGGCCTCCCAAAACTTCTGGACATATTTCTACTATTTCTAGGTCTTTTAATTTTTCTACTAGCTTTGATGAAAAATTATTCTTCCCATTATATTTTACATTCCTTCCCAAAAGACAAGCACTAACTCCTACTTTCATTATAATACCTCATTTGTTTGTTGTGAATTTTTCTAAGTTTTGTTCTCTATGTATATTTTACCCTAGAATAAATGAAAAAAAATTAAAAAATATTTTTAATTATTAATTTAGGTGGTATGATATACCTATTAATTTATACAATGAAAGAAGGTATTATTATGAAAGAAAATAAAGGATTTACTGGCCAGCTTGGTTTTGTCTTGGCGGCCGCTGGCTCTGCAGTAGGTGTGGGCAATCTTTGGCGTTTCCCATATTTGGCAGCAAAAGACGGGGGTGGAGTTTTTCTAATTCTTTACCTTGCCATGGTTTTTACAGTTGGCTTTGCCCTACTTACTACAGACCTTGCCATAGGTAGGAGAACAGGCAAATCTGCAGTCTATGCCTACCAATCAATGAGCAAAAAATGGAAATTTTTGGGTATATTTACTTTTTTCGTGCCAGTTATAATTATGACCTACTATGCAGTCATAGGTGGTTGGATTTTAAACTACATAAGATTGTTTTTGACTGGGAGTATGACATTGGCAGCTGAAGATACTTACTTTTCAAGCTTCATAGCATCAGATACATCTGTCTATTGCGGTTTGATTTTTATGGCCCTTACTTCTATCATAGTTTTGGGCGGTGTTGAAAAAGGAATTGAAAGAGTTTCTAAAATCATCATGCCAATCCTGCTTATCATGGTAGTAGGAATTGCAATCTTCTCCCTTACCCTAAAATCAACAGGAGATAATGGTCAAGTTAGAACAGGTATTCAGGGACTTGCCGTATATCTAAAACCGGATTTTACTGGTATGACTCTTGGAAGATTTCTTCAAATCGCCCTAGATGCCATGAGCCAATTATTCTTCTCACTAAGTGTATCTATGGGAATTATGATTACTTATGGTTCTTATGTCAAAAAAGATGTTAACCTTGCAAAATCAGTTTCATTTATAGAAATCATGGATACAGCTGTGGCCATGCTAGCAGGTGTTATGATAATACCGGCTGTATTTGTTTTTTTGGGAGTAGAGGGTATGTCAGCAGGGCCTGGCCTTATGTTTATTTCCCTACCAAAGGTATTTTTCCAAATGGGACCTGTAGGTCAAGTTATTGGCTTGGTGTTCTTTATCCTAGCAGGTTTTGCAGCCCTTACTTCTTGTATATCAGTACTTGAGTCAATCGTTGCAAACTCTATAGAAATCCTTGGCACAACTAGGAAGAATACCACAATTGTAGCATCTATAATCTACCTTATAGCTACAGGAGTCATTGCCCTAGGCTATAGTAAATTTTATGTGGAAGTATCCCTACCAAACGGATCTACAGGACAACTTCTTGACCTAATGGATTACATCTCAAATAGCTTTATGATGCCACTTATAGCCCTTCTTTCATCTATATTCATAGGTTGGATTATTAAACCAGATTGGATCATAGAAGAAGTAGAGCACGGCGGAGTCAAATTTACCCGCAAAAAACTCTATGTGGTAATGGTGAAATATGTCCTACCAATTATCATGTTTATCCTATTTATGATATCTACAGGTATTTTTTCCTACTAAAAAATCGCTCCTTTAGGGGCGATTTTCTTATCTATTCTTTTCAATTATAGCAAAGACTCTTTCAAAGTCTTCTTTTTTGTAGGTTTGTATGTAGGTTGTGGAGTCAGCCTTTATTTCTATTTTATAATTTCTTCTATCGATTTTTATCTCTCCAATCTCATCAAAGCTAAGTTTTCTAATGGTTGACTTCCCCAATAATACATAGATGGCATCTTCACAAATTCCTTGACAATAAATTGATGTGCAAAGATAAAATAAAGCAGAAAATGCTACAATATAAGATCCTATTCTTCCGCCAATTTTCATAGCCAAAATTAAAAATACAAGCCCAGCTCCTAGAAGTATAAAATTGTAAATCGGTTTTATATCTATCCTAATTTTCTTCCCCTTGCTTACTCTTATATTAAAAATAGCTAAGCCTAAAAACATAAAGGTAATTAAGTAATCCATAACTGTTTGTAATTTTTCCATAAACCCTCCATAAGATATAGGTCATTTTGCTAATAATACCTTAATTGATTTTTAATATCAAACAAATGGGTAGATAATTAGTAAAAAGAAAAGAGGTTATTATGACATTGCTAGAAAATTTGAAGATTTTAGATTTTACAACACTACTACCGGGACCATATGCCACCTGGATGCTTGCTGAAATGGGTGCTAAGGTTACAAAAGTATCTGCTCCGGGCAAGTATGATTTGGTTTTGGAATCTGAGCCTAAAACAGAAAAGGGATTGTCTGCCAACAGGGCCTGGCTAAATAATAGCAAGGATGAGATTTTTATCAACCTAAAAGAAGAAGCAGGCAAAAAAGAAATCGAAAGACTAATCAAAGAAGAAGGCTACAACTGTGTAATCGAGCAATTTAGACCAGGTGTCATGGCGAAGTTTGGCCTATCTTATGAGGACGTTAAGGCCATGAAAGATGACATTATTTATCTAAGCCTAACTGGCTACGGCCAAGATGGACCTTACAAGGATAGGGCCGGTCACGATATAAACTTCCTAGCTCTTTCTGGTATCATGGGCCATTCTGGAAGAAGTAATCAGGGTCCAGTCTTATATGGTGTGCAGGTAGCAGATATGGCATCGGCACAAAACGCTATTATAGGTATCCTTGCAGCCCTAAATAAGAGAAACCAAACTGGAGAAGGTTCTTTTGTGGACGTATCAATCCTAGATAGTG
>JBHWRC010000128.1:0-11837 GCA_043426375.1 Anaerococcus sp. | reverse complement strand
GTATTTAAATCAAAAATAATAAAATATAAAACATAAATAACGAAGCACTTATAAAATTTCTGATAAGCTAATTTGTTAGCTTTTATATTGATATTATTTGTTTTTCTGTTTTTTAGATTTTAATTAGAAAAAGTACTTGCTATTTGATAGAAAGGAAGTTAGAAATGAAAAAAATATCAAAATTTATTTCATACCATCCTAAACTAGTCTTATTAATAATGACTTTATTATTGATACCATCTTGGATAGGATACAAGTCTACTGGTGTAAATTATGATATCTTGTCATATTTGCCAGCGGACTTAGAGTCAACCCAAGGACAAAAAATTCTTGACGAAGACTTTAAAAATGCAGCTACAGGCATGCTTATCTTAAAGGGGACAGATGCCGATGCAGAGAAACTCAAAAAGGAAATCTTAGAAATAGACGGTGTAGAGGATGTAATCTCAAAGTCTTCTATAGTTGGGGATACTGTTCCTGATGACTTTTTGCCAGATAAGCTTAAGGATGCCTTTTATAGTGAAGATTCAACCCTTCTGATGGTCAAATTTTCTGAATCATCTTCATCCTTCAAAACCATGGAGGCCATCGATTCTATAAAAAAAATCGAATCTAAGGAGAAATATCTAAGCGGAATTTCTTCCTTGGTCAAGGATACCAAAGACCTTATAGATCACGAAACTCCAATCTATGTGGCACTAGCAGTCGTCCTTGCCCTTGTCGTTTTATCCCTTGCCAATGAATCAACCATAATTCCATTTTTGTTTATGCTTAACATTGGCTATGCCATCCTTTATAACTTTGGTACAAATTTCTTTTTGGGAGAAATTTCTTATATCACCAAGGCTATAGCAGCAGTTTTGCAACTTGCGGTTACTACAGATTATTCGATTTTCCTCTACCATAGGTATGTAGAGAAGAAAAATAAAACTGAAAACAAAAATGAAGCAATGGCCAAGGCTATAGATTCTACATTGGCATCAATTTTCGCCTCATCTCTTACAACCTTTGCAGGATTCTTAGTTCTTTTACTTATGCAATTAGGACTTGGTAAGGATATTGGACTTGTAATGAGCAAGGGAGTTTTATTAGGTCTTATTTCAACAGTTGTAGTCCTTCCACCAATGCTTCTTCTTTCAGAAAAATTGGTAGATAGGTTTAACCATAAGGTTTTGCTTCCAGACTTTGAAAGAACAGCAAACTTTACAATAAAGCATAGAAAAACACTTTTTATAGTATTTTTAATTTTATTTATACCAGCAATCTATGGTGCGAGAAATACAGACCTTTATTATAACCTAGATAGGTCCTTGCCAGAAGACTTAGATTCCATAATTGCCCTTAATAAGATGAAAAAGGACTATAATATGGCATCAAGTCACTTTGCAGTGGTAAAAGATGATTTGTCAAAGGCGAGCGTTGATTCAATGATTGATGAAATCGAAAGGGTTGACGGTGTAGAAAATGTTCTAAGTGCAAATTCTGTCACTGGTCTTACAGTGCCAAGTGCTATCCTTCCAGATAAATTGAACAAGAACTTCAACCAAGCTGGCTATCAGATGATAATGATAAATTCTAGATATCAAACAGCTTCAGATGAGGTTAATAAGCAGGTTGCTGAGATTGATAAAATTATAAAGGCCCACGATCCTGATAGCAAACTTACTGGTGAGGCAGTACTTACCAAAGACCTTACAATCCTATCTGACAGGGACTTTAAGATGGTAAATATAGCTTCAATTGCGGTTGTATTTTTAATTATAGCTATGGTCTTTAAGTCTCTGGCAATTCCAATTGTCTTGATAGCAGCAATTGAACTTGCGATTTTTATAAATATGGGAATTCCTTTTTATTTTGGACATACAATTCCATTTATAACTTCTATCATAATTGGTGTAGTACAACTAGGATCAACAATCGACTACTCAATCCTTATGACAGATAGGTTCTTGTTTGAATACAAAAAGCATAGGAACCTAGAAAAAGCCCTAGACATATCAGTCAAGGAAACTTCCAAATCAATAGTCACATCAGCCCTTTCATTTTTCGCGGCAACTATTGGTGTTGGTATATACTCAAAGATGGAAATTGTATCAACAATTTGTATCTTCCTGGCAAGGGGGGCGATAATTTCAATGCTAGTAATTATCATTTTCTTACCAGCTATTATTGCAACTACAATCCCATTTATAGAAAAAACTACTAAAGGATTTAAAGAATTAGGAGGAAAAAATGAATAAAAAATTTGTAAAAGCTCTTGCAGTTTTAAGCGTGAGTTCCATACTTTCTGCAAATACAATTTATGCAGCTGAACCAATAGCTTATAAAAATGAAACTATATATGTAAATAAAGAAGCAAACGAAGTAACAGATAAGACTGTGTCAGTTTGGGTAAATAATGATAAAAATAAAGATATCAAAGATAAATCGGACTTAAAAGATATCAAGAATTTGGAAAATGACGAAAAAATCGATCCAAAAGATGGATTTATTGGAATAAAAAGTAATGAAAAGGACTTTTATTATCAGGGTAAGACCGACAAAGATTTGCCAGTGGATGTAGAAATATCTTATGAATTAGATGGCAAAGAAGTAAGTTACGATGATCTTCAAGGGGCAAATGGTAGGCTTAAAGTTACTATAAAAGCTAAAAATAAAATAAGTGAGAAAGCTCGTAATTCAAACAAAAATATCTATGCTCCATATCTTGTTCTTACAGAAATAAGCTTTTCTGAAGACCAGGTAGAAAATATTAAGGCAGACTCAGCAAAAGTTATAAAAGACGGAAAAAACCAGATTGTAACTAGCGTCTTAACTCCAGGTCTTAGGGAGAATTTTGATGGAATTTTGGACGAGGATAAGCTTGATAAGCTAAAAGATGAAATTAGCCTTGAAATGGATGTAAAAAATTATAATCCAAGTGAAGTTTATGCAGTAATAACCAACGAAATTTTTCAAGATGGTAAAAATATGGGGTCTATTGACGAGTTAGAAAACGGAATCGATGAATTAACAAAAAATTCTGATAAGCTAGTAGATGCATCAGGCAAGCTAAAAGACGGTTCTACTAAAATTTCTACTGGTTTATCTGACTTAAGCGATGGAGCAGGCAAACTTGAAGATGGTTCGGCAAGATTAAAGTCATCTTTTGACCAAATGGCACAAGCTTTCTCTACCTTGCCTGAACAAATAAAACCAGTAACGGGTGCCGTAAGTAAGCTAAACCAAGGTGGGGAAAGTTTAAATTCTGGAATTAACCAATATACAGCAGGTATTAGCGAAATAAATGCTAATATGGATAAATTAAATGAGGCTGCCCTTGTTATAGAAAGGGGTGCTACAGACCTTGATGGAGGCCTTGCAAAACTAAGTGCCGGATCTGGCGAATTAAGGGAAAAATTAAGTGAAGCTAGCGGTGGATCAGATGTGACTGAATTTGCCGAATCTTTAAATACTCTATCAGTAGGTCTAAATGAATTTGAAGAAAAATTAGCCCCTATGGCAGAAGGCCTTGCCACAATGAGCTTAAGCCTTGATAAAACAGCTAAGGCAAGCGAAAATTTTGCAGGTTCTATTTCAAAACTTAATGAGACAATGGCAAATTCTCCAAGCCTTGAAAATCTAATTGGATCTATAAATCAAAATGCAGGAGTACTTGAAAATCAAATAGCAAGTCTAGAAGCGAAAAATGAGGACGGAAGCCTTGCTGCTGAGATTGAAAGCCTAAGAGCTATTGAAAATAATCTTTATGGAAATGCCCAAAGTCTTAGTGCCAATGCTCAGATTAATGCTGGTGTACAAGCTGGATTGGCAGAATTATCTGGGGGTGCGACAGAATTAAGTAGCTCAATTCTTAAGATAAAAGAGGCTATGGATGAGATGAGTGGAAAAATCAAAACTAGTCAGGCTGAATTATCAAAAGCATCAAAAGGCCTTGCCCAAGGATCTATAAAACTTGAAAAGGGCTTATCAGATAGCGATCTAATGAAATTAAATCAAGCTTTAATTAGTCTTGATGATGGGATTTCTAGTCTAAAAGAAGGTTCGGAAAAACTAAAAGATGCAACAAGTCAAAATAGGGTAGGAGTCCAAAAAGTATCCCAAGGATTAAAGGCTTTAGATAATAAATCCAAAGATCTTAAGGAAGGATCTATGAAATTATCATCAGGCCTAAGTGAATTCGAAGAAAGATCAAAGGCCATAAACAACCTAGGAGATATCAAAGAAAAAGCCCTAGATCCAATGAGCAAGGGGATTTCTGACCTAAATAATGGTATAGGAGATTTAAGAAAAGGTGCCCTACAATTAAAAGAGGGCCAAGATACCTACAATTCAAAATACGAAGAATTTGATGAAGGTCTTAGGAGATATAAGACAGAAGGAATCGATAAAATCTCATCTAAAACAGGCGATTTGAAAGATGCTAAGGAAGTATTGGACCAAATGTTAGACCTTGCAAAAGAAAATTCTTCAATTTCAGGCTCTTCTGATGACTTTGAAACCAGATCAAGAATTATAGAAAAAATTAAATAGAAATTTAAAAATCACAATTTTTGTGAAATAAAATAAGAAAGAAAAGGCTGATCCAATATCAAATCCAATAGAAATCATATTTTGAACGTATCTATGATTTCTATAATAAATGGAGCTTAATTGATAGTTGGACCAGCTTTTTAGTGTTAATTATTTTAGTACTATTTATTTTAGTAAATATATGACAATTGTTCGCCCCAACAGGGGACTTTGAGCGTTTTTTAATAATTAAATCCTAGACTGCACAAAGATTGACCAAGTTTTTGTGGTGATTATAAATTGTCTTGTAGGATTTTTTAATCTTATTATACTCATCAAAAAGTTTGAGTTTTTCTTCTTTATTGGAATATACTTTCCAATATCCGTTCGTTAAGTACTTGTGACCCTTATTTTCTATAAACCCGATAACATCTTCATAAGGGTACCCTAAGAAAATACCAATTTCATGGGGGAAATTTTCTTTTCTAAATCTTTTTTTAAAATGGTTTATGCACTGGTCTGTGTCTTTTGTATTATATCCAAGTTTTTCAAGGAGACATTTAGTTTGGCTTTGACATAAGGCACATTAAGTTTTTCTGGTCTATAGGCATAAATTTGAGCAGAAGATTCACTAATGCTATGGATTTCAACATAAAAATCCTTAGCATTAAGAATTCCGTTCCACCCAAAAACCATTTTTTCTATGTCTATTTTTTCTTTGTTCCTAAAAGTAAAGAGATTGGCAAGTTTTTTATTAGCCAAAGTTTGTGATGCATATTTTATGAGTAAGACTTCGTGCATACTAGTCTAGGGCTTTAGCTAATTCTATGGCCGCCTTTCTGCATTCTTCTAAAGCTTCTTCATCTGGATAATCATAAGCAATAAGACCATCACAAACTAAGTTAATACCGTCATTTACACATCTTTCTTGCCAATTAGTCATCCATTCGCCATCAGCCCATTCATAGGAACCAAAAATTAAAACTGCTTTGTTAGATAGAGAATTTTCTACACTTTCAAACATAGGTTCAAATTCACTATCTTCAAGCTCTTCGTTACCCATAGCAGGACAGCCAAAGGCAAAACCGTCATAGTTTTCTATATCGTCTTTTGAAAATTCGCTAGCAGTCAATAAGCTAACTTCGACATTATTATCTTTTAGCGTATCTGATATTTCATTTGCCATAGCAAGGGTATTGCCGGTGCCAGAGAAATATATTATTGCAACTTTTTTCATAATAACTCCTTAATGTTTTATTTCTGATATTAATAATCTTTATCAATATCTAAGATAATAGTAAGCCATAGTTTGAGATTTGTCAAGTTTTTTGTAAAAATATTTTTCGATAGAATAATGACTCAAACATCTTTTAAGAGGGGAGTAATTTGGATTTGAGATTTTTAATTGTAGATTATGGTAAAATATTTGAAAATTCAAAAAATAGCAAAAAAGAGATATTTTATAATTTAAATCAAAATGTACGAACAAGGCAAAATTATCAGACAAAAATTATGATGTTGAAAAATTAGCAAAAGGCTATATAATAATACTAAGAGAAGCCACCTCTTACAAAGCTGAGTATGCGAGTCAATTAGTACTCACCAAAAAAAGACACTAGGGACGAACTAGTGTCTTTTTGATTTACTTGTTGTAGATGTCTAAATACTTTTTTATAAAAAGTAAAATTAACCCTACAAACAAGGGGAAATAGAAATTTTCCCAAATAATGCGAGTCATCTAAGGCTCGCCTCCCTTCACCTAATAAAAATAAGTGTTAGGCAACTTTATTATATCATATTAAATAGTCTATGAGGGACTCTAATCAAAAAAATGTTTGAAAAGAAAAACTGCCAGGTAATGATGTTAAGATCAATTATCCTGGCAGTTTATTTTTATTCTTCTACAAAAGTGATTTCTCCATCTTCTAGTTTTGCAATTCTTGCAAGTGAGTAGATATCAATATCCATTTCTTCTATGAGTTGTCTACCTTCGCTAAAAGATTTCTCAATTACAATACCAAGACCTGCTGGATTTGCCCCTGCTTGTCTTACGATTGCAATCATGCCCTTGGCAGCTTGGCCGTTGGCCAAAAAGTCATCGATCATTAGAATGTTTTCGCCTTCTTTGAGGAAGTCTTTTGAAACGATTAGCTCGTTTGTAACTTGTTTGGTAAATGAATATACACTTGAGTGGTAATAATTTTCACCAGTTGTAAGTGATTGCTTTTTTCTGGCAAATACACAGTCAACCTCAAGCTCTAGGGCTGTAGCAAGGGCTGGCGCTATACCAGAAGATTCAACAGTTAGGACCTTGTCTATTTTTTTATCTCTAAAATAGTTTGCAAACTCTATTCCCATTTTATGTATCAATTTAGAGTCTATTTGTTGGTTTAAGAAAGAGTCAACCTTCAAAATATTAGGTCCAATAACAATACCATCTTTGAGAATTCTCTCTTCTAGTTCTCTCATCATATCTCCTTCTATATTTAATATTTATATCAATTACTTTACATGATTATAATCTTTAAGGAGTTAATAGTCAATAAAAATTCATTATGATAGATTTTGAAAGGTTTTGATTGACTTTGAACGAAATTGACGTTATAATATTAACATGATACTAAAAAAAAGACTCGAAATTATTTTAGATACACTCGAAAAAGAAGAGGCAGTATCAAATAAAATCCTGACAGACAAGCTTAAAGTCAGTGAATCAACCTTGAGGCGAGACTTATCCTATCTTCAAGAAATGGGTAAGATTACGAGAGTCCACGGAGGGGCTGTTTTAAATAATACTGCTGCAAGTGAAATCAATTTCACTGATAATCAAAAAAGACAGCTTAAGGAAAAATCAATAATAGGGAAAAAAGCTTGTGGCCTTATAAAGGATGCTAAGTTCATCTACCTCGATGCTGGTTCTACCTGCCATGAAGTGATTAAATTTCTTAATAATAGTAGGGATATCACAATTGTCACTAACGGCCTTATGCATGTGGATGATTTGATCAAAAAAAATATCAAAGCTGTGCTTTTAGAAGGTGAAATAAAGCCATCTACTAAGGTTACTACAGGTATAAGAACTTTAGAATCCATATCAAAATATAATTTTGACCTAGCCTTTATCGGGGCAAATGGTTTTGATGCAAAAGCCTATTATACGGCTGATCCTAATGAGGCTGTAGTTAAGTCAAAAGCTATAGAAAACTCAACCAGAGCCTATATTTTAGCAGATAGGTCTAAGGAGAATGTCAAATATTTTCAGACTATAGCCACAAGAGATGAGATAAAACTTATTACGGAGGAAGAATGATTTATACAATTACAACCAATCCTGCCATTGACTACATCTTAAGATTTGATAAATTCGAAGATGGGGGCACAATCAGGGCCACAGATGACGAAAAATACCCTGGTGGAAAGGGGATTATGGCAAGTAAAATCCTCAAAAATCTAGGACAAAAGTCAGTTAACCTTGGTTTTGTTGGAGGCTTTATAGGTGAATATATAGCAAATTCTATAAAAGACTTGGGCCTTGATGAAAATTTTGTAAGAATTAAGGAAAATTCAAGGATTAATGTCAAACTCAAATATGATAAGGAAACAGAAATCAATGCCAAAGGGCCGGAGATTACTAAAGAAGAAGTAGAGATTTTTTTTGATAGTCTAAGAGATATTAAGAAAGAGGATATCATCGTTATTTCAGGATCATTGCCATATTCGCTAGATTCTGATTTTTATAAAAAAGTCATAGAAAAAACTGGAGCCAAGTTTACAATCGACATTGCCGATAAGAGACTTTTAGATTATCTAGCCTATAAACCACTCCTTGTAAAGCCTAATGAGGAAGAGCTTGGGCATATCTTTGAAACTGAAATAAATGAAGATAATCTTATAGAATATGCAAGGAAATTAAATGACCTTGGTGCACAAAATGTTATAGTATCCCTAGGTGCAAAAGGATCTGTTTTTGTAGATGAAAAGTACCTTTATAGGGCAAAATCGATTGATGGAAAGCTTGTAAATTCTGTTGGAGCAGGTGATTCTATGGTGGGCGGTTTTGTCTACGGGATTGTAAATGGTTTTGAAAAAATTGATGCCTACAAACTTGCCGCAGCTTGTGGTTCTGCAACAGCCTTTAGCCCAGATATTGCAAGTAGGGAGATGATAAATCAAATATTAAATAAAGTAGAGGTGGAAAAAATTGGAAATTAGAGATTTACTGAAAAAAGAAACTGATTGTCTTAGACCTTAAGGCAAATAGTAAGGAAGAAGCGATTACTGAAATTGCAGATAAGTTTTATGAAAAAGGTTTTGTAAAAAGTGCAGATGATTTTGCTGCGGGCCTAAGGGCAAGGGAAGCCCAAGGATCTACAGCCCTAGGGGAGTCAGTTGCAATCCCTCATAGCAAGAATGAAACTGTAATTGAACCTGCAGTATTATTTGCTAGGAAAAAATCTGGACTTGACTATGATGCCCTAGATGGGATGCCAACAGAGATCTTCTTTGCAATAGCAGCTCCAGATGGAGAAAATAACCTCCACGTTGCAACCCTTGCAGAGCTTTCAAAGATGATAATGAAAGATGGTTTTATTGACGATTTAAAGAAAATCGAAAAAGAAGATGACCTATATTCTGTAATTGAAAGATACACAGAAAAACCAAAAGCAGATACAAAACAAGAAGAAAAATCAGAAGCAAAATCAGATATAAACTTACTTGCAGTTACAGCTTGTCCTAATGGTATAGCCCACACCTACATGGCCCAAGAAGCTTTAGAAAAAGCTGCTAAGGCAAGGGGAGTTAAGATCAAGGTTGAAACCAACGGATCAGACGGGATCAAAAACAGACTTAGCCAAGCTGAAATTGAAAAAGCTGATGCCATTATAATTACTGCTGACAAAAAGGTTGAAACAGCAAGATTTAATGGCAAAAAGCTAATCCAAAGACCAGTTTCTGATGGTATAAGGAAGGCTGATGAGCTTATAGATAGGGCAATCAAAGGCGAAGCAAATATCTACCACGAAGAAGGCGGAGGGGATCACACCTATAACGAAGAAAAGCAATCAATCGGACAAAAAATCTATGGAGATTTGATGAATGGTATTAGCTACATGCTTCCATTTGTAATCGGTGGCGGTATCCTACTTGCAATCTCCTTCCTATTTGAAAGATTTATGGGAGATGAATCCACAGTATTTAGCTTCTTAAACGGACTTGGGGGAGATGCTTTTAGCTTTTTAATCCCAATACTTGCAGGATATATTTCATACTCTATAGCTGATAGGCCAGGGCTTATGCCTGGTATGGTTGCAGGCCTAATGGCAAGCCGTGGAGCAGGCTTTATTGGTGGCTTGATTGGTGGTTTTGTGGCTGGTTTCGTTGTAAACTTTATCAAAAAAGTTACAAGAAAGCTGCCAAAATCTATTGAAGGTCTTAAACCAATGCTAATTTATCCTGTATTAGGACTTTTAATTGTGGGAGCAATCATGTTCTTTGTGGTTGACCCAATATTTACAGGAGTAAATAGCTTTATAAATAACTGGTTAATGAGCCTATCTGGCACAAATATGGTTCTACTTGGAGCCTTACTTGCAGCCATGATGGCTATCGATATGGGCGGTCCAGTAAATAAGGCAGCCTATGCTTTTGCAATCGGAGCTTTCACAGATACTGGAATTGGAACCTTTATGGCAGCAGTAATGGTAGGCGGCATGGTACCACCAATTGCAATTGCCATAGCAACAACATTTTTCAAAAACAAATTTAACGAAGAACAAAAGAAAACAACAATTACAAACTATATCCTAGGTGCATCATTCATAACAGAAGGGGCAATCCCATTTGCGGCAGCTGAGCCACAAACAGTACTTCCATCATGCGTAGTAGGATCTGCTATTGCAGGAGCGATTGTAGGCTACTTTGGAGTAAGCGCACCAGCCCCACACGGAGGAATCTTTATCCTACCAGCTATGGGAAGTTTAAATCAAGCCCTCTTATTTGTAGGAGCGGTAGTAATTGGCGCAATTATCGGTGGTCTAATCTTTGGTACAATCAAGAAAAAGCCAGAAGATATCTTAGGATAAAATAAAAATTAAAATATCAGGAGCTAAGTCTTCTGATATTTTTTTTGCCTAAAATCTAGTATAATCTAAACTTAAGTAACAATATTAATAAAATAGGGAGAGATTATGAATAAAGCAGGAGTTTTACATTTGGATGTGAGAGAAAAAGGATACGAATCATAATTTTATGACTGGTTTTTTATAGATGGAGATGTGGTAGATATAGAAAAAATTAACTACGAGACTTTCGCCTACGTTTATAACATGCCAAAGCTTGATACTTCAAAGAAAAAAGTCCAAGACTATTTGATCAAAATCGGCAAATATTGGATAGAAGAATTTGATATCGACGGATGGAGACTAGATGTTTCTGATGAAGTAAGCCACGATTTTTGGAAGAGATTTAGGAAAGAAATAAAGGCTAGCAAGAAAGAGTGTGTCATAATAGGTGAAAATTGGCACAATGCTGAAAGCTTCCTTAGGGGAGATGAGTTTGACTCAGTAATGAACTACGCCTTTACAAATACCGCTCTTGATTATCTCAAGGGGGATATTTCTGCAAAAAAAGCAAGCCAAAACCTAAATATGGTTCTTATGAGAAATAGGGATGCGGTAAATAGGATGATGATGAACTTCCTAGATACTCACGATACACAAAGGTTTATTACTGAAATAGATGGAGATAGGGATAAATTTTTAGCGGCCCTAGCCATGAGTACGGTCTATATGGGAGCAAATTCTATTTATTATGGGACAGAACTAGGCCTAGAAGGTGGTAAGGATCCTGATTGTAGGAGAGCCTTTCCTTGGGATGACCTAGATAAGAAAAAGGAATTAGTAGATAAAATTAGGGAAATTTTGGATACAAAAAACCATCCTGCAATAAAAAATGGCAAGATAAAAATTTATAGCAAGGAAAATATCCTAATTATAGAAAGATTTGATCATGAAAACTCATTAGGACTTGCTATTAATTTGGGAGATGAAAAAGATTTTGAAATCACATCTGAAATTCTCCTAGCCAATAATTACAAAAACAAAATCCTAGCTAAGAATTCATTTCTAATCTGGGGCAAATAAATATTTCACTTGCCATTTAGCTTTACAATTAAATATCAAAGTTAGATTGCCTTTTAAAATCGAGAAAATCTATAAGTTTTGGAGAACATAAAAATTAATTAAATTAATCTTGACTAAATTGCTAGGAATTGTATAATTAGACTATAATAAAATTGACGTTAAAAAGAAGAGAGCACAGATAAG
>JBHWRC010000127.1:0-2518 GCA_043426375.1 Anaerococcus sp. | reverse complement strand
TGTTGCAATCTTTCCATCAAGGCTCATAGCATATTTAATCGCAACTAAGGGTCTCTTATATTTCATATTGAAGAAAAATTTCTCATTTAAAACTTTCCCTTCATCTTCTAAGATTCCCGTTATAACCTCAATCCCAGCATCTTGCATCTTTTTTATACTGTCAACTTTTGGGTTTGTATCGAGGTTTGAAATTACAACTCTTTTTACATTTTGCCTTATAACTTCATCCACACAGGGAGGATTTTTGCCAAAGTGGGAACAGGGTTCAAGGTTTACTATCATCGTAGCCCCTTCCGCACTCTCTTTGGCATTTTTAAAGCAGTCAATTTCCGCATGGTCTTTTCCAAAACCATGGTGGTAGCCCTTGCCAATAATCTCTTCATCCTTAACTAGGATTGCTCCTACCATTGGGTTAGTGAGAACCTTTCCTGCACCTTTTTTTGCCAAGGTAAAGCACTCTTTCATAAGTTTTTCATAATTCAATCTATCACTTCCTTTTTGGGGACTAAAAAAAGTCCCCTTTCAGGGACTTGACTTCAAAGAAATACATACAAATGTAGTAATATAACACTTCTTCCATCCAGACTTTAACTGTCGGTATCGGAATTTCACCGATTCAGCTTGCGCTCGCAGACTATAACTGCCGGTGGAGAATTACACTCCGCCCTGAAGATTTTATTATTTTATGAGTTCATTATAATACAAGGTTTTCCTTTTGTCAAATCTTTCTCAAAATTCTTTATCTCTTTCAAATTTAACTATTAGAACATATCTGATATAATAGACCTATGAGAAAACTTGATTATATACCACGCACAAATTTAAAAATGATCCATGTCGAAGGGGCATATTCTTTTGGCATTGATTCTATATTGTTAGCTGATTTTGCAAAAATGAAAAGAAATAAAAAGCTTCTTGATATAGGGGCTGGAAATGGGATTTTATCTATGATGGCTAATAGCCTATATAACCTATCAGAAGTTTTTGCAGTTGAAATCCAAGGCCAAAAAGCAAAAATTTTAGAAAAAAATTTAAGCTTAAATTCTATTGAAAATATAAAAATAATAAACAAAGACCTAAATGATATAGATTTTCCTGTAAATAGCCTTGACTATATCATAACTAACCCTCCCTACTACAAATATGAAGAAAATATTGCCAACAAAGACGAGGAGTTTTTGATATCTAGACAGGAAATCTACCTTACTCTTGACCATATTTTTGCCTTTGCAAATAAAACTCTAAAAGATAAGGGTAAACTTTTTATGATTCACAAACCTGAAAGAATGGTTGAAATCTTCAATAAATCTGGAAATATAAAGCCAAAAATAGTACAGTTTGTGTCATCAACCTTTGATACCAAACCCCAATTTATTCTCATTGAGTTTGTAAAGAATGCTAAAGACGGGATAAAAATTGAAGACCCAATCATAATATACAAAGACGGATCATACACTGACCAAGTAAAAAAAATAAATGGAACTTATAAGGAGATATAATGGATTACCAAATATATTTTATCCCAACACCCATAGGAAACCTTGAAGATATGACTATTAGAGCAATAAATACCTTAAAAGCTTGCGACCTAATTGCCTGCGAAGACACAAGGGAGTCAAAGAAACTTCTTGACTTTTATGAAATATCTAAGCCCCTCACTTCCTACCATAAATTCAATGAACAAGCAAAGAGCGAAGAACTGATTAAAAAAGCAAGCGAAGGCCAAGTAATTGGAGTAATTAGTGACCAAGGCATGCCTGGTATGTCAGATCCTGGTGAGATTTTGATAAAAAAATGTATAGAAAATAACATATCCTATACAATTTTACCTGGCCCAAGCTCAATTCTAACAGCCTTAATTGGCTCTGGCCAAGATATGACATCCTTCTCCTTTTACGGCTTTATTGGTAAAAAATCTAAAGAAAAAAAAGAACTTTACGAAAAGTTAAAAAACGAGGATAAGACCTCGATAATTTTTGATTCTGTCCACAACCTCCCAAAAACAATTGAAAATTTCAAGGATATTTTTCCAGAAAGAAAACTTACTATTGCAAGGGAACTTACAAAAAAATTTGAAGAATACAAAACTTATTTCATCAAGGACATAAATCCAGATGAGATCACTTTTAAAGGTGAGTTTGTTCTTATTTTAGAAGGTAAAAAAGAGGATGAATCAGAAGATATTTCAAGTTTTGACAAAATAATACAAGAATTAATCGATGATGGCATGTCAACAAAAGAAATTGTTAAAAAAATTAAAAAAGAAAGTAAATTTTCTAAAAATGAAATTTATGAATATGTAATTAACTTTAACAAGGACTAATCTATGAAAAATTCTAAAAAATATTTATTTATAGGACTAGGAATGCTTTTCATTGCTATAGTTTTCATAAAATATTCCCTAGGTCACCCTGAAGCATCTTTCCCTTTGCCATTGGAATTTACTTATCTTATTTATATAGTCCATCTAGGATTTACAATTTATTTTATCATAAAAGGATTAAAAAGAAATAAATAA
>JBHWRC010000126.1:0-9447 GCA_043426375.1 Anaerococcus sp. | reverse complement strand
CAACTTATTTATAAGATTTCTCCTCCCATTGGTCGTCGAAATAGCGCATCTAGCTTGCTAATTTCAAAAACCTAGGAGGACCATTTGTCTAATAAGAATCGTTCTATTAATACTGAATTTATTTATCCTTTAAGCATTTATTATTACTTCAACCTGCTCTTCTAGGACGTCTTTGTTGTGTTTTGTCTCTGAGGAGTATGCGAAGATTAGGCCTTCGTCTTCTATTTCTAATTTCTTTTTGATAAGACTTATGTGTTTTTGGATTTGGCTTTTTTTGATTTTGTCATACTTTGTTGCAATTACAAAGCCCATGAAACCCGAATCAATAATCCAATCATACATTTGCTTATCAAGGGCTGTTGGCTCGTGGCGAATATCTACTATAAGAAATACTTCCTTGAGGTTTTCCCTATCGTGGAGGTATTCGTTAATAAGCTTATCCCATTTTGCCTTTTCTGCCTTAGAAACTTTTGCAAAGCCGTAGCCAGGCAAATCTACCAGCCTAAAGCTATCATTTATCCTGTAGAAATTGATAGTCCTAGTTTTGCCTGGTTTTGAGCTTGTTTTAGCGAGGGCCTTCCTATTAGAAAATGAATTTATAAAGGAAGACTTGCCGACATTGGACCTACCCACAAAGGCAATTTCTGATAAGGGATCATTTGGCCATTGTGACTTAAAGCCTGCGACCTGCTCAAGTTCTATTTTTTTGATTTTCATATAAGGGCTCTTTCTATGACTTCTGAAACATTTGTGACAGGGATAAAATTAATCTTATCTCTAATTTCCTTGTCAATATCTTCTGTATCACGCTCATTATCTTTTGGTATAATCACGTTTTTGATGCCGTAAGCGTAGGCTGCAAGGGCTTTTTCCTTAAGACCACCAATTGCGAGGACATCTCCTGTAATTGTGACTTCTCCTGTCATAGCTAGGTCATTTCTAACCTTCCTACCTGTAAGAGCTGAAGCGATGGCTGTTGTCATTGTTATACCTGCAGAAGGCCCGTCTTTTGGAGTCGCTCCTTCTGGAACGTGAACATGGATGTCCTTATCTTCATAGAATTTTCCCTTAATTCCAAGCTTATCTGCATTTGATCTGATATAGACAATAGCAGCTTGGCCGGATTCTTTCATGACATCGCCAAGAGAACCAGTAAATTCTACACTGCCCTTACCTTCCATGACATTTGCCTCAACTGTAAGCATGGTTCCGCCTACAGATGTCCAAGCAAGGCCATTTACAACACCAACTTTTTCTTCTTTTGAAATGTGGTCATCGATAAATTTCTCACGGCCCAAGTACTTAGTATAGTTTTGCATGGTGACTCTAACATTTTTCTTGCCTTCGAGGATTTCCTTGACAGAACGCCTGCAAATCTTGCCAATTAATCTTTCTAGCTCCCTTACACCCGCTTCTCTAGTGTAGGATTTTATAATTTTTTCTATAACATTATCCGAAATTGTAAATTCTTCTTCTGTAAGACCTGTATTTTCCATTTGCTTTTTGACTAGATATTGTTTTGCAATATTTAGTTTTTCACTTGGAGTGTATCCAGACAATTCTATCACTTCAAGCCTGTCAAATAGGGCATCTGGTATTTGGTTAATGTCATTGGCTGTTGTTAGGAAAAACACATCTGATAAGTCAAATGGTATATCTAGATATCGGTCTATGAATTTATCATTTTGTTCTGGGTCTAAGACTTCAAGCAAAGCAGATGATGGATCTCCCCTAAAATCTGACCCTAATTTATCAATCTCATCTAAAAGGAAAACAGGATTTTTGACACCAATGCGGTTGATATTTGTAATTACCCTACCTGCCATGGCACCCACATAGGTTCTCCTGTGGCCTCTGATTTCTGATTCATCGGTCACACCGCCTAGTCTCATTGAGACAAATTCACGGTTTAGGGCACGGGCAACAGATTTTGCAATAGAGGTCTTACCAACCCCTGGAGGTCCTACTAGGCAAATTATAGAACCCTTTACAGATTTGTTTTTTATCTGAACAGCAATTGATTCCAGTATTCTTTCCTTGACGTCTTCTAGGCCATAATGGTCCTCGTCTAAGATTGAGCTAGCCCTTTTTATATCAAGGCTTTCTTTGGATTTTTTATTCCATGGTAGGTCTACCACAAAGTTAAGATAAGATGATAAAACTCCATAGTCAGGACTCATCTCAGGGATTAGGTCAAGCCTGTCTAGGTCTTTTTCTAAGGATTTTCTAGCTTCCTTGTCAAGCTTAATCTTTTTAATCTTCTTTCTAAGTTCATCAACTTCGCTTTCCGCCTGGCCTGTTGCTGAGTTTAATTCTTTTTTTAGGACATCCATCTTCTCCCTTAGGTAGTATTCCTTTTGGGATTGGTTTATGTTTTCTGTTACCTCTTTTTCGATCTCAACACCGAGATTTTTTAGTTCAATTTCCTTATTGATTATCCTATAGACTAGCTCCATTCTCTCCTTGGCATCAAAGTTTGATAAAATTTCATAATATTCTTTTGGCGCAAGGTCTAGATGGTAGGTTATTAGGTCAACTAGCCTGTGATAATTTTCAAGCTCGGTCATACCGTAGGCAATCTCATCTGGCATGTCATCGCTAATAGATATATATTCCCTAAAGTCTTTGACTAATAGTTTTCTGAGCGCCTCTAGTTCGTCTGTTTTTTCTTCGTTTTCTTCTATATATTCGTATTTTTCAATCTCACATCTTAGGAAACCTTCAGCCACATTTAGCTTTTTAAGCTTGCCAAGGCCCGTCGCTTGGACAAAGACTCTAATATCCCCATTTGGTAGAGTGAAAGTTTCTTTGATTTCTGCTACTATACCGACTTCATAGAGCCCATCTTTTTTTGGATTATCGTCAAAAATATCAAGTTGGTTTAGCAAAAACAACTCTTCGTTGTTTAACTTTGCATTTTCAACAGCATTTTTAGAGATAGACCTCGCTGAGTCAAAATTTAGCATAGTAGTAGGCATTACCCAGTAGCCCCTCAGTGGGATTAGGGGTAAATTTACCTCACTTATCTTATATACTTCTTTCATTTTTCCTCTTTCGTTATAAAAAGGGAAATGACTTGCATTCCCCTTTTACAATTATTTCTTCACGTATTTTAATTTACTATGGTCATCGATAGATTCTTTTGTAACAATTACTTCTTCGATCTCATCTCTGGATGGGATTTCATACATCACATCTAGGAGAAGATTTTCTATAATTGTCCTAAGTCCCCTAGCACCTGTCTTATGCTCTATTGCCCTTTTAGAAATCTCCTCTACTGCATCATCTTCAAAAGTTAGTTTTACCTTATCAAGGTCAAATAGCTTTTGATATTGCTTGATTAGAGAGTTTTTAGGCTCTTTTAGGATTTTAACTAGGGCCTTTTCATCTAGGGCATCTAGGCTTACGATGATTGGAACCCTACCTATAAATTCAGGTATTAGGCCGAACTTTAGTAAGTCTTCGGTGTTGACAAGCGATAGGTCAGTATTTTCTCTTTTTGTAATATCTGCCCCAAAGCCTATAGTCTTATCCATCTGCCTTTGGTTTATAATATCACCAATTCCCTCAAAGGCTCCACCCAGGATAAATAAAATATTTGTTGTATCTACCCTGATGTATTCTTGCGATGGGTGTTTCCTTCCACCTTGAGGTGGTACGTTGGCTTCAGTGCCTTCTATTAGCTTAAGAAGGGCTTGCTGAACGCCTTCCCCGCTTACATCACGGGTTATAGATGGATTTTCGCTTTTTCTAGTAATCTTATCTATCTCATCTACATAGATTATACCCAGCTCTGCCGCTTCTATATCGTAGTCAGCAGCTTGGACAAGTTTTAGGATAATATTTTCTACATCCTCACCCACATATCCTGCTTCAGTAAGGCTTGTAGCATCTGCAATGGCAAATGGAACATTAAGCTTTTTGGCAAGAGTTTGAGCAAGGAGAGTCTTACCTGATCCAGTAGGTCCAAGCATTAAAATATTTGATTTTTGTAATTCAACATCTGAATCTTCTTCATTGCTGGTAATTCTTTTGTAGTGGTTGTAGACTGCCACAGATAGGGTTTTCTTTGCATCTTCCTGGCCTACTACGTAGTTATCAAGGTAGGCCTTTATGTCTTTTGGTTTTGATAGTTCTATATCAAAATCAAAGTCAGTTGAAAGACTTCCGTCTTCTTTTATAATCTCAGAGCAAAGCTCTACGCACTCATTGCATATATAGCCGTCTGCTCCTGCGATTATTCTTTTGACCTGGCTTGCATCCTTACCACAAAAAGAACATCTTACCGTACTTTTTTCCATGTCTGCCATTTTACTTATTACTCTCTATAACTTTATCTATTAGGCCGTATTTTAGAGCCTCTTCTGCTGTCATTGCAAAGTCTCTGTCAGTATCTCTTTCTATTGTTTCAAGGTCTTTGCCAGTGTTTTCGGTTAAGATTCTGTTGAGATTTCCTTTTATTTTTAGGATTTGCTCAGCTTGGATAACTATATCTGATGCCTGACCTTGAGCACCACCTGATGGTTGGTGGATCATTATGTTGGAGTTTGGTAGGGAGAATCTCTTACCCTTAGCTCCTGATGATAATAATACAGCTCCCATTGATGCAGCTTGACCAATACAGATTGTAGATACGTCTGGTTTTATATAGTTCATTGTGTCATAGATTGCAAGACCACTAGTTACAACTCCACCTGGAGAGTTGATGTAGAAATGTATATCCTTATTTGGGTCTTCGCTTTCTAGGAAAAGAAGTTGGGCGATTATTATATCGCTTACTTCATCTCGTACTTCTCCAGATAAGAAGATTATCCTATCTTTAAGAAGTCTTGAATATATATCATAGGCTCTTTCGCCTCTGTTTGTTTGTTCAACTACAGTTGGTACTAAATAATTTTTAGCTAACATTTTTTTCCTTTCTGGGATAATCCCTTTTGGAAACTGCCTTGCTATTAGTCTTCTTTTTCTTCTTTAGAGTTTTCTTCCACGTATTTGTGGTATTCTTCATGAGGAAGAGCCTTAGCTTTTGAAGCCAAAAGTTCTACAGCTTTTCTTCTCTTAATGTTTTCTACTAATGTTTCATCTGAGACATTTTTGGCAAAGATTTCTTTGAATTTCTCAACATCTTCTACGCCATAGTTTTTAGCAGTTTCTTGTAGTTCGTTTTCTTTTTCTTCGTCAGATACTTCGATATTTTCTTTTAGAGCTACTTCGTCGATTACAAGGTTAGCCATAACTCTTGCTTCAGCTTGTTCTCTATATTGGTCACGGATTTCATTAATATCCATTTTTGTAAGCTCGATATATTGAGTTAGGGTAAGCCCCATGCCTTGAAGTCTTTGGTCAAGGTTTTGTAGTTCAAAGTCGATTTCTCTGTTAACCATGCTATTTGGCGCACTTACCTTAGAAGCTTTTACAAGGGCTTCTACAGCTTGGTTTTCTCTCATATTTTGAGCAAATTGTTTCTTATCGTCAGCTAGCTTTTCTCTTAGGTTAGCTTTAAGATCATCAAGTGTGTCATATTCAGAAATATCTTTTGCGAATTCATCGTCAAGTTCTGGAAGTTGTTTTTCTGTGATAGAATTAATTTCAACAACAAATTTAGCATCTTTACCTTGGAATTCTTGTGCTTGGTAATCTTCAGGGAAGGTTACATTAACATCAAATTTATCGCCTACATTGTGGCCAATAATTTGATCTTCAAAGCCTGTGATGAAGGTGTTTGAACCGATAACTAGGTCATAGTCTTCAGCTTTTCCGCCTTCGAATCTTTCTCCGTCAAGGTAGCCATCAAAGTCGATATTTACTGTATCATTTTCTTTTACAGGTCTATCTGTAACTTCAACTAGTCTTGCGTTTTCTTCAAGCTGTTTGTTAATTTCGTGTTCGATATCTTCATCAGTAACTTCTTCTGAAACTTCTTCTATAACAAGTTCGTCATAGTTTCCTAATTCTGGGTGTGGTTTTGTTTCTACTTCTACCTTGAAAGTAATATCCTTACCTTCTTCGATATCATCTAGGTCTACTGATGGTTGGTCGATAACTTCAAGACCTAATTCTTCTACTGCCTTTTCGTATGGCTCTGGAAATACTATTTGGATAGCATCATCGTAGAAGATTTCTGGTCCGTACATTTTTTCAAGAACTCTTCTTGGCACGTGTCCTGGTCTGAAACCATCAATTCTATATCTCTTTTTATTTCTCTTATATACAGTGTCTGTCGCTTTTTTGAAATCGTCGTAAGCTACGTCAAATTCAAACTTAGCTATATTGTTTTCGTGTGATTTTAATTCTGTCATATAATCCTCCGTGTACTTTTCTACTCATTGAAATAATATACTACTCATAAGTCTTCCTATCAAGCTTTTGCCCGATTTTACTAGCAAAATCAAGAAGTTTGTCTTTTTTATTTGGTAAATCGCCTTCAAAAACAGCCTTAAAAAGCTCATCTAAGACATATCCTAGGACTTTTCCTTCTTCGAAGCCTATTTTTATGAGGTCCTTACCATTTATTGCAAGGTCCGCCCTAGAAAGTGCAGGATCCTTGCTTATAATTTCATCTAAAAATCTTCTACCATTTTCTATATTAGAAATATCGTCATGGACGGTTGCTAAAATGTCTGCTTCCTGTAGGTCAAAAAGCCTTCTTAGGCCCTCATCTCCCAGCTTTCTTAAAAGCCTTGCCACTGATTTTTCGCTATAAGTATTGGACGAGTCCATGTGACGGCCTATTAGAAAACAAACTTCCTCTATAGTTTTATTGGGGTATTTTAAAACTTTCAATCTATTTTTTGCCAAATTTTCCGAAATCTTTTGATGTCCAAAAAATCTCCCATGGCCATTTTCATCTAGGAAAAATGTGTCAGGCTTACCCGTATCATGGAATAAGGCGGCAAGCCTAGTTGGTAAATCTTTTGGAACATTTTCTAAAACCTTTAAGCTGTGTTCAAATAAGTCTAGGTTATGGTGGGGCGACTTTTGGTCAAAGCCAACCATATTTGCCACTTCCGGCAAAATTTCATCAAGCAAATCAAGGTCTTCTAATAGCCTAATCCCTCTTGCAGGATTATCTGATAAAATGATCTTATCAAGCTCTGCCCTCTGCCTTTCTACTGAAATATAAGAAATATTTGAAGAATTTTCTCTAATAGCATTTTTCAAACCACCATCAATTTCAAAACCTAAAGTGCTCGCAAAGCGTACTGCTCTAAGGGCCCTTAGATAATCTTCTTCTATTCTTTCATTAGGATTTCTCACAGCCCTTATTAGCTTTTTTTCCAAATCATTTCGCCCATCAAAGGGGTCTATTATTTCATTATTTCTAATGGCAATGGCATTTATAGTAAAATCTCGCCTTTTGAGATCTTCATAAATCGAATCTGAAAAAGAAACCCCAACAGGCCTTCTCTTATCTTTGTAAATCCCATCAGACCTAAAGGTTGTAATTTCGTATTCTTTATGGTCAGCTATCAACTTTATAGTCCCAAAGGCCTTGCCTACTTCAATTGTTTTTTTATCCCTAAAGACTTCCTTAATTTCATCAGGCCTAGCCTTTGTTGCTATGTCAATATCAGAAGATATCCTTCCCAAAAGCTTATCCCTTACAAAACCGCCTACTAGGTAGGATTCGTAACCCTTTTCTTCAAGACTAGCTAAAACGTCCTCTTTATTCATTATCGTCTGAATCATCCTTATTAGTGTTAGGGGTTTTTCGGACTTCTATCTTGTAACTTACAGTATCATCTCCGTCATAAACCTTGACTCCTTCTGGTAAGTCGAGCTTTACTTCACCAGATTTTGACGTTCTTATAATACCTGCAATAAGGGTTTGGGTATTAACCGATTCTATTTCCCTAATAATATGGCCTGGACCCTTTATGATAACAGTATCTGGAGAAACAGCTCTAAGGGTTTCTACATAACCATTTGCAATATCTCCCCTGACCTTAAGGTCTACCTTTACCTTTTTGGTCTCATAAACAAGGAAGGAAAGATTTATATCTTTGTGATCAAGGCTTGCCCCTTCCACATCAACCCCCTCCTTATCAAGGACTCTTAGGTCTACATTGTGGATTTTCCCGTCCAAATATTCTGGGTCATCGATTCGGGCTTCTATCCTATCTACCTGGTTGATTATAGATTCTGGCCCCGTAATCTTTATCTCTCTTGGCTCTTGTTCATTGACTTCAACAATTTTGCCATCCTTTAAATTATCATTAATAACCACATTTACAGGCATAGTTTTTTCGATAATTCTTTGGATATTTAGATTAATCTTTTCTGGATCAACATAGTCTACATAGATACCTGTTGGTGTATCAACCTTGACATCCACAGACTTTATCCCCTCTTTTGCATCGCTTACATTGATTGAAGCTTGGATATCATCTGGCTTTAGACTTAGGATATTATTCCTAGAACCAGTAAGTCTCACATTCACAGAACTTATATCATCCTTGCTTACAATTGTGTAGCCCCTATCTTCAAGCTTATCTTGATTTTGGATAATAATTGGAACCCCTCTAAAAGTCCTATTTGTAGAAGGGTTTGTAGAGCTTGTTACATAGGTCCACATAAAGATAGCCACAATTATTGATAAGACAATAAGCTGCTTATCGCCCCTTACATTATATTTTTTAAGCTTTTCGATAAACTTATTCATCATCTTCCCTCTTTTCTGTAAGCTCATTTATTAGCCTAATTCTAAGAGAATCTTCGTCAAAATACCTATTTATAACACCATTTTCAGCAATAGAAATATTTCCAGTTTCTTCTGAGACAATAATTATAACAGCATCAGATTTCTCAGACATACCAATGGCTGCCCTATGTCTTGTACCAAGCTCTTTGGAGATAGTATTTGAAGAAGAAAGGGGCAAATAACAAGCTGCAGCGGCTATAGTATTTTCCCTAATTATGACAGCACCGTCGTGGAGAGGAGTATTTGGGATAAAAATATTAATCAAAAGCTCACTAGAAATATCCGCATTTAAACTAGTTCCCGATTCAATAATATCAGATAGGCCAACCTTTCTTTCTAAAACCACAAGGGCACCAATTTTTTGCCTAGAAAGAGAACTCATAGCAAGGACAAGCTCATCTATAGAATCTTCATCCCTCTTATTTTTATCTGTATTAAAAATCGACCTACCCCTACCAATCCTCTCAAGACCAGTCCTAAGCTCTGGCTGAAATACTACAATTATAAAAACTAAAGACACAGTCAAAAACTGGTTCATCACCCAGGATACTGTATTGATGTTGAGCATGTCAGCAATAGATGCAAAAATTAAAACAAAAATAAGCCCCTTCAAAACCTGCTCGGCCCTGGTATCCTTGAGTATAGAAAAAAGCTTATAAACTACATAGGCTATAATAGCAATATCTACAATATCTGTAACCCTAATAAGCATTAGGCTTGTAATAAAATTATCTAAAAATTTCATA
>JBHWRC010000125.1:0-4319 GCA_043426375.1 Anaerococcus sp. | reverse complement strand
TTATTTGACTTATATATTATATCATCAACTTCTTAAAAATGCAAATTATTTTTCAACTAATTCGCTTGCTCTGCCTGCTTGTAATTTTACACCAGGACCCATTGTTGATGCTATGGTGATTGATTTGATATATTTACCCTTAGCTGCTGCTGGTCTTGCTTTAACAACTTCAGCTACTAGAGTTTTGATATTGTCAGCTAGTTTTTCGCCTCCAAAAGATACCTTACCTGCTGGTACGTGGATTAGGTTAGCCTTGTCTGTTCTATATTCAACCTTACCTGCTTTGATGTCTTCGATAGCTTGTTTTACATCGTTTGTAACTGTACCAGTTTTTGGGTTTGGCATCAGTCCTTGAGGACCAAGTACCCTACCTAGTCTACCTACTGTAGCCATCATATCTGGTGTAGCTATAACTACATCGAAGTCTAACCATCCATCTTTTTGAATTTTTTCAGCATACTCTTCGTTACCTGCATAGTCTGCACCTGCTGCGATAGCTTCGTCTATTCTATCGTCTTTTACGAATGCAAGTACTCTTTGTACCTTACCTGTACCGTGTGGCAAAATAACGGTTCCTCTTACTTGTTGGTCAGCGTGTCTGCTGTCAACACCTAGAGAGAAGTGTATTTCTACAGTTTCATCAAATTTTGCCTTTGCAGATTTCTCAACAATTTCAAGTGCTTCATTTAGTTCATATTCTTGTGTAGAATCATATGAAGCTTTAGATTCTAAATATTTTTTTCCTCTTTTAGCCATTTAATACCTCCTGTGGTAAACGAGTAAACTCTCCCACTAATCTTCTACAGTGACTCCCATACTTCTTGCTGTTCCAGCTATCATGCTTACTGCTGCTTCTAAGCTTGCAGCGTTAAGATCTTGCATTTTTGTTTTTGCAATTTCTTCAAGTTGGCTTCTTTTGATTGATCCAACTTTGTTTTTGTTTGGTTCACCTGAACCTTTTGCTAGGTTGATAGCTTTTTTGATTAATACTGGTGCTGGTGGTGTTTTTGTTATAAATTTGAATGTTCTATCCGTAAAAATAGTCATTTCAACCGGTATAATCATTCCAGCTTGGTCAGCTGTTTGAGCATTAAATGCTTGAACAAATTCCATAATGTTGATTCCGTGAGGACCTAGTGCGGTTCCTACTGGTGGTGCTGGTGATGCAGCCCCTGCTGGTACTTGTAATTTTACTATCGCTTGTATATCTTTTTCTGCCATAATTTACCTCCTTGTGGTGATTCGGGTCTCCCCTCCCACTTACTAGACAGTACTAAATTTCTTCTATATCATTGTATTCTAGGTCAATAAGAGTATCACGACCAAACATGTCTACATATGCTTTTATGATTCCCTTTTCTACATCGACTTCTTCTATTTTTGCGACAAAGTCTTTGAAAGGACCTGCAATGATATTTACATCATCTCCTGGTTTAACCTTGATATTAAATACTGGTTCTTTTTCCTTTACACCAAACTTTCTTACTTCAGCTTTGGTTAGTGGAACAGGGTCCCCATCAGGACCTACAAAACCCGTTACCCCTTGGGTATTTCTTATAATATACCAAGATTTGTTTGTAACATTCATTTTGACCATTACATAGCCAGGAAATAACTTTCTAGTTTTTACTTTCTTTTCGTTGTTTTTAACCTCAACATACTCTTCAGTTGGCACTGCCACATCTATAATATCAGGGTTTTGCTCATTATCAATCATCATT
The DNA here is from genome assembly GCA_043426375.1 of Anaerococcus sp. Classification (GTDB taxonomy): domain Bacteria; phylum Bacillota; class Clostridia; order Tissierellales; family Peptoniphilaceae; genus Anaerococcus. Next base: position 2,598 of record JBHWRC010000125.1, on the reverse strand, counting down.
TGGATCTTATCAGCAACCCTATTTTCATAGCCTGTATAGGTGTGAACTACATACCATCTTGCATTTTTTTCTATTTCGGTTAATAAAGCTTCCTTTTCTTCTTCTTTATTGTTGTCAAAGTTTAAAGAATCAGTCATCATTCACCTACAATATAGTTGAAAGCAGGAAATGGAAGATTTTGTCAAGTCCCCAAATTGCTAGTCCTGTAGCAGCGCTGATGGCAATAACTAATAAAGAATACTCTACTGTAGTCTTCTTAGTAGGCCATTGGACTTTTTTAAATTCTTTAACAACTCCAGAGAAGAAAGAATCTTTTTTCTTAGCCATTTTATCTCCTACTTTGTTTCTTTATGAACTGTGTGTTTTTTGCAGAATGGACAGTATTTTTTAAGTTCAATTCTTTCACTATGATTTGTTTTGTTTTTTGTTGTGTCATAGTTTCTATTCTTGCATTCTGTGCATTCCATCTTAACTTTAACTCTCATAAAACACCTCCTATTTATCTATACGGATACTTCCATACAATGATTAATATTACCCTCTAAGTCTATTCTTGTCAATACTTCTAATAGTTTTTTAATAAATTTTCTACAAATTCTTCTCTTTTATTTATTAGAAGTTTCCTTATGTCATCTAAATCATGGTTTGAAAAGCAATAGTCACTATAAGAAAGAAGGATTTCTTCTATATCTTCAAACTCGTAAAGTCCCTGTTCAAAAATTTTCCCTAAATACTCATCCTCCCTATCATAATATATTATAGGAGGATAATCTCTTAAACTTGATGTATCAAAGGCTACATAGGACTCTTTACCATAAACCTTTCCTCTTATAATAAGAAATTTCTCTCTTATATCTATATCTCTTCCATTTTTACAGTCCCTAATCAAGACTTAATCCATTGCTTTTTATTGTAGTAACTATCTTATTAGCAGATTTTTCTGCCAATTCTTGATTTTGAGCCTCTACCATTACCCTGATAAGTGGTTCTGTTCCTGATTTTCTAACCAAAACTCTTCCAGAGTCAGAAAGTGTCTTTTCAACCTCATCTATAGATTTTTTAACTGCTTCATTATCTAAAACTGTATTTTTATCCTTAACCCTCACATTGATAAGCACTTGTGGGTAAATTTTTAGATCTCTAACAAGACTTTTAAGGTCGGATTTTGCTTCTATCATCGCTTCCATAATTTTTAAAGATGTAAGCATGCCATCACCTGTATTAGCAAATTTCTTTAAAATGATGTGTCCAGATTGCTCACCACCAAGCTCTATATCTTTCTCATACATACGGTCGTGGACATTTTTATCACCCACATCTGTTTTCTCATAATTTATACCAAGATTATCAAAAGCCTTATACAAACCTAGGTTTGACATAACGGTTGTAACCACAGTATTAGATTCTAGAGCATTTTCTTTCTTCATATAATTTGCTAATACATAAAGAATAGAATCACCATCTAAAATATTTCCTTCATTATCAACAGCTATACACCTATCACAGTCTCCATCAAAGGCAAAACCTATGTCAAGTTTATTTTCTACTACAAATTTTTGTAGCCCTTCTATATGAGTTGACCCGGCTTTATTATTGATATTAAATCCATTTGGATCTGCATTGATTACATAAGTATCAGCCCCAAGTGCATCATAAACTGGTTTTGCAATTGTAAAAGCTGCACCATTTGCACAGTCAAGCCCTACTTTAATGCCTTCAAAAGATTTTCTTACAGTTTGGATTAGATAGGCAATATATCTATTACGACCACCGATATAGTCAACAGTCCTACCTATTTCTTCCCCAATAGCAAGATCTATATCCTTTATATCTGAATCAAGATACGCTTCTAATTCGTAGAGAAACTCATCTTCCATTTTCTCGCCATTTTTATTAATAATCTTGATTCCATTATCATGGTAAGGGTTGTGACTTGCTGTAATCATAATACCGCAGTCAAAATCTTCGGTCCTGGTTATATAAGAAACTGAAGGAGTTGGAGTAACGTGGAGTAGATGAGCATTAGATCCAGATGAAGTTATACCTGCAGATAGGGCATCTTCAAACATATAAGATGACCTTCTAGTATCCTTACCAATTAGAATCCTGCCATTACCATTTTTATTTTTAGAAAAATAGTCTCCAATAAACCTACCGATTTTAAAAGCATGGTATACATTAAGGTCTTTGTTGGCCTCTCCCCTAAATCCATCTGTTCCAAAATATTTCATAAATTCTCCTTTTATTTTAATTTAAATTCAACTTCTTTTTTTATTCATTATACCATATAGATTTATAAGAGAAAAATTGGGTAAGTATCTGGAAAGGAGAGAATAATATGAATTTTGAAAAACTTAACACTGAAAAATTATATATAAATGGAAAATACCTAGATAGCACGACTAATAAGTGGATTGAAGTTGAAAATCCAGCTACAGGTGAGATTATAGGAAGAGTGCCAAAGGCTAGCGAAGATGAAATCAATCAAGCAGTTGAAGCTGCATATGAGGCTTTTAAAACTTTCTCTAAAACTAGTCTTGAAGAAAGAATATCTTATATAGAAAAGTTTAAAGATTGGATGATAGACCACCAGAATGA
>JBHWRC010000124.1:0-6494 GCA_043426375.1 Anaerococcus sp. | reverse complement strand
TCACTTATAAAGGTTTTCTTTGTTTTAAATATTTTATATATATTTATGTTTTAGTGAAAAATTGTAAAATAGTTGCATATCCCTAGTAAATAGGTATAGTTCATAAGTAATTTTATAAATTAGAAATTACAGGGAGGATATATATGAAGAATAAGATTAAGTTATCAGCACTAATTGTAGCTCTTTCTTTAGGATTTACAGCTTGTGCTAACGAAGCAGAAAAGAAAGCTGACGAGGCTAAGACTCAAGTCGAAGAAGCTGCACAAGACGCAAAGGAAGCTGCAAATGAGAAAGCTGACCAAGCCAAAGAAGCTGCACAAGACGCTAAAGAAGATGCTGAAAAGGCTGCTGAAGATGCCAAAGATAAGGCGGACGAAGCTAGTGAAGATGCAAAAGAAGCTATCGATGCAAAAATCGAAGATGCAAAAAACGCTATGACTGACGAAGAATTTAAAGAAGCTATAGAAGGCAAATTAGTTCTTAGAAGAAGCCTTAAAGCTCCACATGGCGAAGGTACATTTGCAAGAATCGCAGTTGTTACAGATGGTGATAAGCTAGTAGATGTAACAATCGACGAACTTCAATATTTCGATGAAGATTCTGACTTTGTTGGCCTACCAAATCAAGACGAAGATACAGAATTCAAAGCTGGCAACAAAGAAGGTAAAATCCTTGGTTCTAAGATTATGAACGACGAACAATACTCAGCTATGATGAAAGAAAAGGCTGAATCAACTGTTTCTATCTGGGACAACTACAAGGCTATCCAAGATTTTGCTATGGGTAAAACAATTGATGAGCTTAAAGAAGTTGTAGAAGGCGCTGAAGATGGTAAGCCAATTGACGCTGTTACAGGTGCAACACTAGTTGATACAAAAGGCTACCTACAAGCAATCATTGAAACTGCCGAAAGCCGTGACAACGTAACAATCTTCGAAGCAAGTAACATTGATGACATCAAAGTTCAACAACTATACGGTACAGCAGGCAATAAAAATGCTGTAACAGATACATTCGTAGTTCTTGAAGGTGATAAGATCATAGCAGCAAATATAGACGAATACCTATTCATGCAAGGTAAGGGTGTTCCAAACTCTGACAAGAAATTTGGTGAAAACTACGCTGACTCTGAAAAAGTTCTAGCTTCAAAACTAGAAAACAACGAAGACTACTCAGGGCAAATGAAAGAAATTGCAAAAGCCGAGCACACTCTTGAAGAAAACTTCAAAGCGATACAAGATTTTGTAGTAGGAAAAACTCCAGAAGAAATCAAAGAAATAATCGATAGTAACGAAGCTGGCAAACCAGTAGATGCAATATCAGGCGCAACACTTACAAGCACAGTAGGTTACCTAGAAGAAATCTACAATGCAGCTACAAAATAATAAAATATAGCACAAAAAATAGTCGGGTAAAAACTCGACTATTTTTCTGCCTTCATATCTGGCAGGACATCTATTTTGTTTCTTATATCACGTCTGATATAGATTACACAGACTATCCCATTTAATAACTCTGCAATTACAAAGGCCCACCAAGAAAAAGTAAGGTTGCCTGTTCTTGTAAATAGGTAGAAGATTGGAAGGAGGATTATTACCTGCCTTAAAAATGATTGGAAAATTGGAAACTTCCAATTGCCAAGGGCCTGGAAAATCCCCCCTACTCCCACAACTGATGGGATAGATACAATTAGCGATAGAGATACAATCCTAACCATAGGCACACCAATTTCTCGCATAGTATCTGTAGCTGCAAAAAGGTCAAAAATTTGATTTGTAAAAACCCACATAAGAATAACAGCAATACCAACAATTGCAAATGATGCCTTCATAGCAAGTCTAATTGCTTCCTTAATTCTTGCCTTTTTTTCTGCCCCAAAGTTGTAAGATACAATAGCAAGAAGGGCATTTGAAATTCCGAACATAGGCATAAAAGCAAAAGACTGAAGCTTATACATAATTCCGTAAGCTGCTACGGCTGAAGACCCAAAGCTATATAGGCTTGCATTTATAAAAAACAGCACAACCGAGCCAATTCCTGACATTATAATTGACGGAAGCCCAATCGAAAATATTAGGCTTAGGTTTTCTAGGTGAAGCTTGAATTCTTTAAATTCGAAAACTACTTCCTTATTTTTCTTAGAGTGAAAATAGACTCCAACTAAGGCCCCACTTATTTGCCCTATTATGGTTGCAAGGGCTGCTCCCTTTACACCAAGCATCGGAAAGCCAAATAAACCAAAAATCATAATAGGATCTAGGATTATATTAATAATAGCCCCTATTCCTTGTGTAATCATTGTATATATTGTATTACCTGTTGATTGGAGGGTTTTTTCAAAAAATATTTGAAAAAATACTCCTCCACAGAATAAAAGTATTACAAAAAGATAATCTTTGGTATACTCTATTATTTCTGGATCCGTAGATTGACTTCTTGCATAAAAATCCGAAAAAAATATGCCAAATAAAACAAAGGCTAAAGTTGAAATTGCAGCCAAAATAAGTCCGTGAGTTGCAATTGATGAGACTCTTTTCTTATCATCCATACCCAAGTATCTAGATAAGAGGGCTGTTGTACCGATTCCTGTACCTACCGCAAAGGCAATCATAATATTTTGTACAGGAAAGGACAGTGAAACTGCAGTAAGAGCCTTTTCCGAAAGTCTGGATACGAAAATCGAGTCAACCAAGTTGTAGACTGACTGAACCAAAAAAGAAATAATAATTGGCAAACTCATCTTTACCAAAAGTGATGGGATTGGCTCAGTTCCCATCCTATTTTTATTTTCTATTTTTTCTGCCATATAAGCTCCTTTCTTTATAAATCTTAATTCACAATTTAAAGAGATAGGAGCGAGTGCCGCCTATCTCTTTATTTAATCGTATAGTTCTTTTTCTTGACGTCTTAGGGCGTCTTTTACTCTTACATTTCTCAAAATCCCATCATCGAAGTAGTTTATAATATGGATTGCTGAATTTTCATTTCGCTTTTTATTATCAAATTCTTCTAGAAGTGACTTATCTATATGATCTCTTGCCACATTTTTGTTTATTGCTGTAAGCATGAAAGGTCTTTTTGTTCTTTCACTTACAGATTTGCCTAAAATCATATCTTCTGTGGCAATTTTTATGAGGTTGACGCCTGCTAGGGTCGAATAATAGAAGGTCCTGCCTTGCCTAATATTCATCTCCAGCGTATAGACCTTACCGCTTTTGCTATCTTTTTTAAAGTCTAAGTTAAAAAGACCTACATAAGATAAATTATCGACAATTTTTTCTGCAATAGCATACATCTCGGAGTCTTCGTGGTCAACTTGGACTAGGTGGTTGCCAACCCACATTGGCCTCATATCAGAAAGAAGGTTTCTTGCAAGAACCATTGAAATTTTACCATCCTTTGACCTATATCCATTTAGAGAATATTCAGTTCCTTGGCCGCCGTGTATAAATTCTTGGCAAATAATATGACCATCGTATTCGCTATCGTAGATATTTTCTAAAATCTTGATAGCTTCTTCTTTATTATTTACCTGATATCCTTTTTGCTTAATTTTTATATCGCTTGCTATAAAATCGTCGTATTCATCAGCCTTTAGAAAGATTTCCCCATCAAGGTCTAAATCTTTATAGTTTTTCCTATCAGCAACAAAAGATTTTGGATAAGAAACTCCAATTTCTTCTAAGATTTTATAGAATTCTGACTTTCTTAAGAGCTTTTCTGCTTCTTCTGGTGCTGGATATGGGATATGGTAGGAAAAGTCAAAATGTTTAGCATTTCTTACCAAAAGGTCTACATAATGCTCAGTTGGGGCGAAGAAGATAAAATCTTCTTCATCCCTTGATTTTACGAGCTTATTTAATGTTTCTACAAAAATTTTATCATCTGTAGAAAAGTTTTTTTCTGTATATATGTCACAAATTTTCGACTTATAAAATGGTACTAGGACAGCAGAGCCTGCAACAATTGGATCTTTATCAAAAGCCTCATGAAAGCTTCTGGCAACCGAATATGAGTTGTGGTCTGTGCCTAGGATAATCGCATTGTAGTTCATATTAATACACAGATTCTCTTGCCTTGCTATCTCTTTCTTCTGAAATTTTTGAGATAAATTCTTCTAGGCTAACGTCTTTAGTTTCCTCACCATCTCTATTTCTGATTGTAAGAAGCCCTGATTCAATCTCCTTATCACCAACTACAATCATGTAGTTTGTTCTCATCATTTGAGCAGATCTAATCTTATAGCCTACCCCTTCGCTTCTTTCGTCTACTTCTACTCTGAAACCTGCTTTTTCAATTTCTCCCGCAATTTCATAAGCCTTATCAGCAAACCTATCTGCTACTGGGATAATTTCTATTTGTTTTGGGTTAATCCAAAGTGGGAACCTGCCCGCAAAGTGCTCTGTAAGGACTCCGATAAATCTCTCGATTGAACCAAGTAGGGCCCTGTGAAGCATAACTGGTCTTTTCTTTTCGCCATTTTCGTCTACATATTCAAGTTCGAAGTTGGCTGGAAGTTGGAAGTCAAGTTGGATTGTACCACATTGCCATTCTCTCTTAGCTGCATCTAATAAGTGGAAGTCTATTTTTGGACCATAGAAGGCACCGTCGCCTGGGTTGATTTTATAATCTATTCCACGCTCTTCTAGGGCTTTTTTTAGTTGGTCTTCAGCGAAGTTCCAGTCCTTGATATCTCCCATATAATCATCTGGTCTTGTTGATAATTCAATTGTATATTTAAAACCAAATGTAGAATAAAGTATGTCTGCAAGATCGATCATCCTGTAAACTTCTTCCTTAATTTGGCTTGGAAGACAGTAAACATGGGCATCGTCTTGGGTAAATGTTCTAACTCTGAATAGGCCGTGAAGGGTACCAGATAGTTCGTGTCTGTGCACTTGACCAAATTCTGCAAGTCTGATTGGCAAATCTCTATATGAATGTTGGCGAGATGCGTAAGTTAGAACTGATCCTGGGCAGTTCATTGGCTTGATTGCATAATCTTCTTCGTCAATCTTTGTGAAGTACATGTTTTCCTTGTAATGATCCCAGTGACCTGATCTGTGCCATAGGGCTTCGTTTAGGATAAGTGGAGTTTTGATTTCTCCATAGCCACTATTATCAAGGACTCCTCTCCACCAATCAAGAAGCTCGTTCATTAGGATCATGCCATTTGGATGGAAGAATGGGAAGCCTGGTCCTTCTTCGTGGAAGGTAAATAGGTCCATTTCCTTACCAATTTTTCTGTGGTCACGTCTTGCAATCTCTTTTTGTAATTCTTCGTATTCTTCAAGGTCTTTTGCCTTTGGGAAGGAAATACCGTAGATTCTTTGAAGCATAGCCTTGTCAGAATCTCCCCTCCAATAAGCACCAGCAATTGCCTTTAGCTTGATTGCCTTGATTTGTTTTGTAGAAACAAGGTGTGGACCCCTGCAAAGGTCTGTAAAAGCATCACCCATTTTATAAAGAGTAATTAATTCATCTGCTGGTAAATCTTCGATAAGTTCTACCTTGTAGACTTGGCCCTCTTCTTTAAACATTTCGATAGCTTCATCTCTTGAGATTTCGATTCTTTCAAGCTCTATATCTTTTTTAGCTATCTCTTTCATTTTCTTTTCGATTTTTTCCAAATCTTCTGGAGTAAATCTATGGTCAAGGTCCATGTCATAGTAGAAACCATCAGCTATAGCAGGTCCTATGGCAAATTTTGTATCTGGCCAAAGCTCTTTTATAGCTGCAGCCATTACGTGGCTTGATGTATGCCAGAAAATCTCCTTGCCTTCCTCATCTTCAAATTTTACAACTTTAAAATCAGAATCTTCTTTTATAGGCTCTTGGAACCCCTTAACTTCTCCATTTACAACAGCTCCAACAGCTGCCCTATATAGGCCCATAGAAATATCTTTTGTTACATCGCCAACAAGGACGCCTTCTTCATACTCTTTTACTGATTCATCTGGTAATTTAATCTTAATCATATCTTCTCCTTTTTTTATAAATCACAAATAAAAAAAACCGTCCCACTATCCTCTCGGATAATAGGACGGATTAAATCCGTGGTTCCACCTAAATTTATACTCATTTAGCCTGTATCGTAGTCATACGTCTTGCTTAATCACAAGAAACTCAGGGTTGGTATTCAGTCAAAATCATCTAAGGCTTCTCACCGCCAGCCTCTCTCTGTAAAGAAAACTCAGACCTACTAGTCCCGTCATAGTCAATATATGTAAATATTTTACTCATAGAGGAAAAATTTGCAAATTATTTTTTTAATAAAAGGACCAAACCTATATCCAAATTTATATAGCACTTCTCTAAACTTCAAAATTTCTCCACATTATAGTATAATCTAATTATAAATCACAGAAAGGTAAACACATGAAAAACGTAATGATAACGGGTGGGGCGGGTTATATTGGGACCCACACTGCTGTAGAACTTCTTAATAAAAATTACAATGTTATAATCTATGACAATCTCTCAAACTCTTCAAA
>JBHWRC010000123.1:0-3347 GCA_043426375.1 Anaerococcus sp. | reverse complement strand
CATGGTTTTGATATCCATGACCACCTTATCTAAAAGACCTCCGATTTCTCCCAGGTCCTTATCTCTTACGGCATCTAGGGTCTTTTCAGAGAAGGTTGAGATTTTCTTTTGTGCGCCTGATCCGTATTGGAGAATGATATTTGTATCTTCTAGGTCAATTTTTTTGGAGAAGTCATCTATCATCTTTTCTTCTTCGGCGGTGAATTTGATCTTATTTTCCACTAAATCCGGCTGGGTTTTAAGGATTTGGTCGAGTTTTTCGTCGTTTTCTTCTATTCCGTCTAGTTTTAATTCTATGTCGCTCATTAGCTAAAATCTCCTTCCGTGAGTCCTTCCTGCTTCAAAATTAGGTCTATGGTGTCCATATCGGTTTTGACATCCATGGCCTTATCGGCGATTAAATCTACTTTTATCTTATCAAAGGCCTCGGCTATTTTTTCTATAGAGCCCTTGATTTCTTCCATAAATTTCCTGATTTTTATATCATCTGTATCTAGGCTTTCAAATTCTTGGTAAGATTCGACAAGCTTAGCTGCTGTTGGTAGGTAAAAGTCTGCAAATTTGTTGAGGTTTAAAGCCTTATCCGGATATTTTTTAACAATATTTATTATATCCTTGGTGTTTTCTATTAGAGGATTAATCTTAGTTTTGAAATCTAAATCTTCTATCATTTGAGAATTTTCTATAACTTCTCTAAGTTGGTCTTCAGAATCTTTAATTAGCTCATCTGCCTTTGTTTCGTTTATATCCTCGACTGGGCCAACTTCCTTATTTTTATTGTGTGGAATTTTATCAAGCTTGTCCTTGTAGAGCTTGAAAGTTGGTATATCAAGGATGAATATAGAATCATCCTCGACAATCCTTGCCTGTTTGAAGTAGTTTTGCTTCATAAAATAAAGTAAATCCTTGATTGTTTTTTCTTCACTTTGGCTAACAGCACTTGCCAAGTCTCTTATTGATATAATGCTATTTGACCCGAGTTCACGCCTATACCTAGAGTAGTTTATGGAAAGTCTCTTGTAGTGGCTTGATAGCTTCCACATGAGAACTGGAGGCACAGCACCACCGGCTAGGATTAAAAATCCAAAAAACTTTGATTCAAATCCAGGATAGCCTATTTGCTCCATACCTATAGCAAAAAGAGTCATCGCTACTAGGATAGCCCCAACTCTTAAGAGCTGGTATTTTTCTCTTTCTACAGGCTTTTGCACGCATATTTCCGGGTCTTTAATAGCTGGCAAATCTTTCTTATAACCCTTAGAGAAGCTAGAAACTACGCTATTTACAGACTTCTTGATGGCTTCGCCAACCCATTCAAAATCTAGGTTATCAAGGTCAAAATTTATATTAAAATTTTCCTTATCAGAATATTTATCTTTTTTATATTTTTTCATTACATCTCCTTACAAAAGGTGATTTTCCTCTTACTTTTATTATACTATAGCTTAGGAATTTTTGAAATAATTAAGTTATAGGTTAATTTTATTTAAATTCCTAAGGCTTATTTAATATTGATCACTTTATCTAACTTATCCTTAATTTTCTCTATACCAGACCTTGACCCAAAGACAACAAGGTTATCTGCTTGCATTGATTTTTCAAAAGTGTCTGCCATTTTCCTTATATCATCAAGTCTTGTTTCCTTGATTTCTTTAAGGATGTCATCTTCCTTCTTGGCCTTTGGAATCCTGTAGTAAGAATAGTCGGAATCAGCCATTTGCTTTGGACTTCTTGGTCTTAAAATCGAACCCATAGAAGATATCTTTTGGTTTTCGAAGTCCCTATCGGTCATTTCAAGATTTTTAGCTATATCCCCGATTGTATTATAAGCTTCTATTGTTTTTTCTATATTTGGGTCCCTGTAGGAGTAGGTTGCAAGAAGCATGGACCTTGATATGAACATACCTGCACCGTAGGCACCTCCTTGGGCCCTGATTAGGGAGTAGAGGTATGGGTTTGACATTATTGATCCTGCAAGGAGGTATTTGCCGTCATAAGTCAAATCGAAAAGGCTTAGGTCTGCCGATTTTGACACGTAGTTGACACTTGCATCTGTCATTATGGCTTCCTTGTGGGATTTTGCTTCAAAATCTATTTTTACATCAGAATCCCTTTCAGAAAGCGTAACAAAGGCGGAATTTAGTGAACTTTTCATTTGCTTGTAAGCTTGTCTTTCGCCAGTAATATTGATCGACAAATCTTTTGTGAATATTTTTTTATAGACATTTTCTAAATTAGCCCTTAATTTCTCAAAGTCTTCTTCCGCTAGGCTAATCACATCCTTTATAAAATCATAATAGGCTATTCCGTTGATATTTTCTTGCAGATACGAAAACCTATCTATGTGAGAATTTGCCCTATTTATTGCAATCATGTGGCCAGTATCATACATTTTTGACTCAAAAACTGACTTTCTAATCCTCAAAAGCTCTAGGATTCTCGCTTGGTTATCAAAGAGGGAATTTTCTACAAAGTCTTTGACAATTGCAACCGCATCTTCTGTGTAAGGGGCAATTGTCTTAAAACTTGCCTTAAAGGTCCTATCTATATTATCCTTGCCCTTCCTAAAGTTCATAAGGGAGAAGTTTATAGACCCAAGCTTTTGCCAGATTAGGTTGTCTATTTCTGTGTATTTCATATTTTTTGTATCGACAGAACCCATGAGTTCGCCTAAAAGCTGGGCGTATTTGAACTCTTCGACTGTAAGGTGGCCCACGTCAAAATATAGGCTTACATATATAAGGCCTGCTGTGGCAAGGTCGTTGTAGACGTACTCAAAGAGGTCTCTTTCCACCTCTCTTGGGATAGGACGGGTCTTACTTGGCACATCTTTTAGGTCAAGTTTTGGGATGGTGGCCTTTTCTTCTTCTGTATCTTCACGGTCTTGGTAGGCCTTTAGCTTATCTAGGTCGTTTTTTATAGCTGAAAGCTTTTCATGGGTCATTTCTTCGTTGACTTTTTTGATATAAGTCTTTAATTCTTCTTCTTGTTTTTTGTTATAATCAAGGTCAGGCCTTGAAATGTGAAGGAGTTTGGTCGGATTATCTAGGAAAAATTCTTTTATGAAATTTTCATAATAATCAGTGTCGATTAGGACCTTGAGATCTCTAAGGTAGGAAACTAACTTAAAAACTTCGAAAGGATCAGCGTCAAAGGACATTGAAAGGTAGTAATTAAGTCCGGAGCTAGTTGAGTTGAGGCTCTCCCTTTGGGCAAAATCAAAGAGGGAGAAGGCAGATCTTAAGGCTTCTTTATTAAGGCCCTCTGCCGCTTCTTCTAGGCCTCTTTCTATTATTTCTTCAAAGAGATTTATCTTTGAATCCTTAGTCTTTTGGGCTTGGATTATA
>JBHWRC010000122.1:0-7565 GCA_043426375.1 Anaerococcus sp. | reverse complement strand
ATCCAGATTGCATACCTCTTCCAGGTAAGTTTTAACATTTTCTTAAAGTCTTTCATATCTCCCCTCCCTGTTCCATATAGAAATAATCTTCTATTTTTAGGCCAAGCATATCGTATTGGACGATTTGGTCATTTGATAAATATTGGCTTAGAAGTTCATCATCAGCCTTTATAAGAATCACATTTACCCTGCCTATTGTTGAAATCACAACAGCTTTATCAGCAAGTTCTTGAGGAAGTTTTTCTTTGACAACGACTTGGATTTTCCTTATATTTTTATTATCGGTGCTTGTATTTTTAAGAATTCCATCTTTTGATAAGTATAAAATATTTTCGCAAATGCCTGTCAAATAATCAAGGTCATGACTTGAAGCAAGGACAGTCCTGCCCTCATCCTTTGCATCTAGGATATAGGATATGATTTGCTTTTTATTTAGGACATCCATCCCATCTAGGACCTCATCAATCAATAGAACATCAGCATTTGAGGAAAGAATTGTGATTAGTCCTAGGAGGTTTTTTTGACCCTTAGAAAAGTTTCTAATATTTTGATTCGGATTAATTTCGTTTTTATTAAGCTGGCAAAAGAAATAATCGCTATCAAAATTTTCATAGATAACCTTATAAAAATCAGGAATATCTTTGGCCTTATAAAAACTAAAATAATCAAACCTATCAGGCAAAAACCCAATATGGGAAATCATTTCAGGATAATCTTCGAGTTTCTTCTCGTCAATTGTAAATTCTCCAGAATCAGCCTTATAAATTCCACACAAAATCTTTAGTAAAGTAGTCTTACCAGATCCATTCCTACCGACAATACCTGTAATTGTGCCAGGAACCAGGTCAAAAGACACATCTTTTAGGACATGATTACCTCCAAAAGATTTGCTGATATTATCCACCTTAAACATCATCTATCTCACCTTCCACTTTCTCATACAAACCGATAATCTCTTCCTTACTTATCTTAAGAAAAATAGCTTGGGACAGGTCTTCCTCGAGTTTTTCAAGAAACTCTTCCCTTTTTAGGTCAATTTTTTCATAGTCAAGGGATATCACCGTGCCGATACCTGGCTGGGTTTTTATAATTCCCTGATTAGATAACTCTTTAAATGCCTTTGAAACAGTAGTTTGATTTATAAGAAGCTGCTTTGATAAGTCTCTCACTGACGGGAACTTATCGCCGTTTCTAAATAAACCAGCTGCTATTGCAAGCTTGGTTTGCTCAACTATCTGCATATAAAGAGCTGTATCTGAATTTGGATCTAAACTAAACATCTTAACTCCTTACCGTTTGGTCATACACCATACATCTTAGTATTATTATATCAAGTTAATGTTTTTTGTCAAATAAAAAAGACCGGCCTAAGCCAGTCTCATCAGCGTTTTACTTTTCATATCTTTTGAGATTTCAAATTACATCAAAGGTGCAAATGGTTTTAAGATTTTGCCCATAATCCTAGTGGATATTTTCATATTTTTGATATCTTCATCTGTCACTAGCTTAGAAACTTCAAAAAATTCATCAAAGTCTTCTTTCATTGTCATAAGACTTTTTGCCTTATAAACTAAGACCCCACACTCAAAGTTTTGATAAAGGGCCCTATAGTCGAGGTTGATTGTCCCAACCACACCAATCTTATCATCAGCAAGCCAAGTTTTTGAGTGAACAAAACCTGGTGTATATTCATAAATCTGAACGCCATACTTTAAAAGCTCCTTGTAGTGGTTTTTGGCCAAAGTAAAGGCGACTTTTTTGTCAGGTATATGTGGGATTCCTATTCTCACATCAACTCCCTTTTTGGCAGCACTTTGAAGGGCTGAAATAACTTCATTATCCACAATCAAATATGGAGTCATGGCATAAACATAGTCTCTTGCGTTATTTACCATATCAAGGTAGACATTTTTGCAAAGTCTCTCATCGTCCGTTGGGTTGTCTGCGAAAGGAATATAGTACCCGTCCTCTTCAGTTGATTTAGAGTTTTTAAGATACTTACTGAAATCTTCTACAGGTGTGTTTTTATCAGCTGCATTCCACATTGTAAGAAACATGACATTTAGGCTCTCTACGGCTTCTCCCTCAATTCTTAGACCGCAGTCTTTCCAGTGGCCAAAGCGCTCATACTTATTGATATATTCATCAGCCAAGTTTATCCCACCAGTATAGCCAATCTTGCCATCAATTACAACAACCTTCCTATGGTCACGGTTATTTAGATAAGTTGACACTATTGGATACATTTTGGAAAAGACCCTGAATTTGATCCCAAATTCTTTCATCTCGCTTTCAAAGTTTGAATTAAGTCTGGTAATTAGATTTGACCCGTCAATTAAAAGCCTAACTTCTACCCCTTCATTAACCTTATCTACCAAAAGCTCAAGGATTGTCCCCCACATATAGCCATAATCAAGAATAAAAAATTCCAAAAAGATAAAGTCTTTGGCATTTTTGATATCCTCAATAATTGCCTTATACATATCATCGCCAAGCTTGTAATACTCAGATGTGCTAGACCTATATGTTGAAAAACCTCCAGTATGCTTAAGATAGTTTGAAAGATTAATAAACCTTTTATCCTTAGTTTCGTTTAACTCATCCTTAGTCACATATCTACTGTGATAGATCCTTGATTCCTTCTCTAGGTCTATAACCCTCTTGTGCTCCCTCCTGTATCCAATCCTAAAATATGACATCAAGAAAGCAATAATTGCAAAGGTAGGCGCCACAAAGATAAAAATTAGCCAAGACAACTTCATATAAGGATTCATCTCGTCCACATTTAGGATTACCATCATCATGATAAAACTTAGGATAGAAGAACCTCCAAAAAGGTAGTATTGGTTTATTCCCAAGTATTTATAGATACCCATTAGGATAAAAATTTGTAACAGTATCAAAAATCCAAACAAACCAGCCCTTGAAAATATAAAAGATACCAGATTTTTCTTGGTTTTCTTTAAATATCTATTCTCTTTAATTTTATTAACTACATTTTTTGTGTGCTCGTTCATATTGATACTATACTTCTATACAGTCAGAAATCTTCAAAATATTTGACTTATTTTTACTTATACATAAGATATAAGAAAGGAGTGTAGAATGAAAAATGTATTAGTTTTAAATGACTTCGTATCCAAGGGGAAAATCGCTGGAAGACTAATGGCATCAGTCCTTGCCTACATGGACTGTGAAGTTTTCTTGCTACCAACAGCAATGATCGCAAACAACTTCTCCCTAGGGGGAAATGCTTTTTATAATATTGATGAATTTATCGAAGCTAGTCTTAAAAACTGGAAAAACCTAGATATAAAATTTGACTTAATTTTTATAGGCTATATAGAAGATCAGGCCCAAAAAGATATGATCAAAGACTTTATAAAAAATCTAGATTATAATCCAATAATTATCTTTGACCCAATCATGGGAGATGATGGCTCCCTTTATCCAGGGCTTGATGATAGCAAAATTGCAAACTATAAGGACCTTTTAGATATAGCTGATATAATAATTCCAAATGAAACTGAAGCTAAGTTTTTAGATATAGATAGGGAAAAAATCTTAAATTCTAATCAAAAACTAATTATAACGTCTGCTTTAAAGAATGAACAGTCTGTAGTATTACTCTATGATAAAGAAATAATCCAGATTCCTTATGAAAAACAAGACCTCAAAGTAGGAGGAACAGGCGATCTTTTTGATGGACTTTTTATAGGATATCTCCTAAAAGACCATGATATGAAAACAGCAACTGATAAAACTTGCAAGGATATAATAAAAATAATCTTAGCAAATGACAAGGACTACAAGGGTGCTAGCGAGATAAATATTGAAAAATACCTTACTTTGATAGGAGCTTAGTATGGAATTATCTAGGAAAGAGTATTTTAAAAAATCGCTTAAAATAGCATGGCCAGCTGTTCTAGAATTTTTCTTTATATCTATAGCAGGTTTCATAGATACCTTCATGGTATCATCCATGGGACCTGCCGCAATCGCAGCAATAGGCCTTACAACCCAACCTAAATTTATTGCACTATCGGTATTTTTTGCAATAAATGCAGCCGTTTCCGCCCTAATTGCAAGACGTAAAGGCGAAAAAAAGAGAGAAAAGGCTAACCAAACACTAACAACAGCCCTCTATCTGACGATATTTTTTGTAATCCTGCTTACCTTTGTAATGATTATATTTGCAGATGAAGTTCTAGTATTTGCAGGATCAAATACTGATACCCACAAGCTTGCTTATGACTACTACATGATAATTATGCTAGGAATGATCTTCAATGCCCTATCAATGCTTATAAATGCAAGTCACAGAGGTTGTGGGAACACAAATATAGCCTTTGTCACAAACTTAATTTCATCAGTAATAAACATAGGATTTAACTTCTTGCTAATAGAAGGAAGGCTAGGATTTCCAAAAATGGGTGTAAGAGGAGCAGCCCTTGCAACAGTAATAGGAACTATAGTTGCATCCATAATGTGCATAATTTCCCTATTTGATAAGGATTCCTATATGAATTTTATGACTATGGCCAAAAGCCAGTTTAAATTCTCTTTAGAAATTGCAAATGAGATTAAAAACCTGGCCGTAAATCTTTTTATAGAAAACGTATCAACAAGAGTTGGTTTTATGGTCACAGCCATAAGTGCTGCAAAACTCGGAACAGACGCCTTTGCGGCCCACAATGTAGGTATGAACCTCCTTTCCCTATCATTTTCTTTTGGAAATGGTATGCAAGTAGCAGCAATTGCCCTTACAGGAAATGCCCTAGGAGCAAACGAAAAAGAAGAAGCCATCAAATACGGCAAAAGCTGCCAAGAACTAGGCTTCATATTTTCTGTAATCATATCCCTAATCCTGATATTTTTCGGCAGAAATATATTTTCTATCTTTTTTATACAAAATCATATACTTGACATGGGTGTTTTAATTTCAAGGTTTCTGACCATAATTGTCCTCCTACAAATCTCCCAAGTTATCTATGGGGGTTGCTTAAGAGCCGCAGGTGATGTAAAATATACCCTAGGAGTTGCACTCGTATCTGTAACCTTTATCAGATCCATAGTAACTCTTATCTGTGTTATGGTCTTTGACCTAGGACTTGCTGGTATCTGGATTGGTATCCTATCTGACCAAGCATCACGTTTTATAAGTCTAAGACACAGATTCAACAAAGGAGAATGGGTACACAAGAAAATATAGGAGGGTACTATGAAAAAATTATTTTCTTTACTAGCTCTAGCACTAGTGCTAAGCGCATGTGGTAACTCAGCTGAAAAACCAGCAGAAGAACCAACAGAAACAACAACTACAACAGAAGCTCCAGCTGAAGAAACACCAGCTGAGGAAGAAGCTCCAGCTGAAGAAGAAACAGAAGAAGAAGCTCCAGCTGAAGAAGAAGCTCCAGCTGAAGAAGAAACAGAAGAAACAGAAGAAGGCGAAGGCAACAACTAATTTCGCTTATTCTAAAAGCCATCCATTAGGGTGGCTTTTTATTTTTATTATGATATAATATATATGTATTTGGGGCATTAGCTCAGCTGGGAGAGCGCTTGGCTGGCAGCCAAGAGGTCAAGGGTTCAAGTCCCTTATGCTCCACCAAATATCAAGCATCCGAGGTCTTGGCCTCGGTCTTTTTTTTATTACGAAAGATTTTTTATGATATAATATAAATATCTCCTAGAGAAAGAAGGGTATTATGGATATGGAAAAGATTGTAAAAATTGATGATGATTTAAAAAGAAACGAAGAGCTCTATAAGATTTTTGATGAAGAAAGCCGTCTTAAATCAAGAACCGGACTGGTTGAGAAAATCACTACCCAAAGGGAAATAGATAAATTAATTAATGCAAATTCTAAAGTTCTTGATATCGGAGCCGGTACTGGAGTTTATACAATTTCCCTTGCTAGCAAAGTTAAATAAGTTACTGCCTTTGAGCCATCTAGAACAAACTTTAAGAACCTAGAAATGAAAACAAAGAAATTTTCAAATATAAGAGCCTATAATAAGTCATCTTTCGACCTAGAGGACTTAGAAGAAAATTATTTCGATCTAGTCTTAATATTTGGACCAATGTATCACTTATCTAATGAAAAAGATAGAATAGACGTGCTTAGGCAAGCTAAAAGAATCTGCAAGGATGGTGGACATATATTAGTCTCCTACATAAATCACGACATGGTCCTAATTAGCGTATCTATTAACTATAATCTAAATATTTTTTCAGGCCCTAGCTTTGATAGCAAAAAACAAAGATTAATTGATAGGCCTTTTATATTTTTCAAAGTCGATGAAGCAAGACAAATGATAGAAGATGAGGATATCGAAATAAAATATATAATAGCAAGTGATGGATTCGTAGAAGTTTTGAGTAAGTACCTTGATGAAATGACTGAAGAATCATTTAAAAATTATTTGAAATGGCACTTAAGTCACTGTAGAGACTCAGAAACACTCGGAGCAACTAACCACCTACTCTTTGTATGCAAGAATAAAAAATGAAAAATATCAAACTACACATCCCCAAAAAAACCGAATTAGACTTTGCCAAAAATATATTAAAAGATCCTGCCACCATGGCCTACAACAAAGGCTATGATTTGGATTTTCCTGGCTATGATAAGGAAAGTGGGACTATTACTCTTTCCGATAAGTACTGGAAAAAATGGTATGACCTTTATTTTGCTAATGTCGGCTATTATTTCTACGCCTATATTTATGACCAAGATTTAAAGGTCTTTGTAGGAGAAGTTAATTTTCACCCTTCAAAGCTTAATCCTAATACAAGAGATATAGGCATTGTAATCAAAGACGAATTCAGGGGCCAGGGTTACGGCAAGGTTGGTCTTAAGCTTTTAATAGATAAGGCTTTTTCCTTTGATTCTATAAAAGCTCTTTGCAATAATTTTGAAAAAGAACGAATAGCTGCTTTAAAAATCCATGAGGACTTGAGTTTTAGAATCGTTGATGAATCTAATGGAATTTTATATCTTAAGCTTAAAATAAATAATTGGTAGCTAGCTGATAATTAAAATTGTAGAGTATTTAAATTAAATATAAATACCAAAAAAGAGCTGAAATCTTTCTCAGCTCCTTTTTTTACATATCCATTATTTCCATTTTGTCTAGTTCGTCTTTTTCTTTTTTCTTATTTTTGTAGTAAATATAAACCAAATAATGAATCATTGTTGGGATATTTGCTATTATAAGACCTACAATGAAGCCTGGTATGGTGACTTGATTATCCCCATAGGCATCAAAAGATACTTGACCTATATACCAGGCAATTGTGCTTAGAAAAGATAAGATTGGTATTATTAGACCCCAAGGCCCCTTGATGTTTTTACAAATTATAATTTGAATTATTAGGGGTAATACAAAAGTAAATATTCCCAATACTATAATTAAAGATAGGCCTGTTTTCATCTTTCTTCTCCTTCTTTTTTATATTCTTCAATCAAAATCTTGGCTGCGTCTAGGGTGATTTTTCCGTCTATGGCCATTGACTTTATAAGGCTTACATAGGACTTATCTTCCTTGTCTGATAATTTTATT
>JBHWRC010000121.1:0-21000 GCA_043426375.1 Anaerococcus sp. | reverse complement strand
AAAATCAAGCTAAATATTCCACTTATGACAGCTTCCATGGATACTGTTACAGAGTATGAAATGGCGATAGCTATGGCTAGACAAGGCGGTATAGGTATTATACATAAGAATATGTCTATTGAAGAGCAAGCCATCCAAGTTGATAGGGTAAAAAGAAGCGAACATGGAGTTATAACTGATCCTTTCTACCTTCACCCATACAACAGCCTTGGTGAAGCCCTTGATATCATGGCTCATTACAGGATTTCTGGTGTGCCAATAGTCGATGATGATATGTACCTAAAGGGAATTTTAACCAACAGAGATGTAAGATTCCAAGATGATGAAAGTGTCAAAATCGATGATATCATGACTAAAGATAAGCTAATCCTAGGTTATGAGGGTATCTCAATGGAAGAGGCCATCAAGAAAATGGAATCTGGCAAGGTTGAGAAACTCCCAATTGTAGATGACGAAGGCAAGCTAAAGGGCCTAATTACAATCAAAGATATAGAAAAAACCAAACAATACCCAAATTCTGCAAGAGACAACCAAGATAGGCTCTTAGTTGGGGCAGGTGTAGGTATTACAGGCGATATGATGGAAAGAGTCGACGCCCTTGTAGGTGCAAAAGTCGATGTCATCGCCCTAGATACTGCCCACGGCCACTCAAAAGGAGTTATGGATGCTGTTAGGAAAATAAAGGCAAAATACCCAGACCTCCAAGTTATAGCAGGTAATATTGCAACAGGAGAAGCGGCTAGAGATTTAATCGAAGCTGGTGTTGACTGTGTCAAAGTCGGTATAGGTCCTGGTTCTATCTGTACAACCAGGGTTGTAACAGGTGTGGGCGTTCCACAAATATCTGCCATAATCGACTGTGTAAAAGTTGCCAAAGAGTACGGCATACCAGTAATAGCAGACGGTGGTATCAAATATTCAGGAGATATAACAAAGGCTCTTGCCTGTGGTGCAAGCGTTGTAATGGCAGGATCTCTATTTGCCGGTACTGAAGAAAGTCCGGGAGAAACAATCATGTTTGAAGGTAAGCAATTTAAAGAATACCGCGGCATGGGATCTCTTGCTTCAATGAAATCAGGATCAAGTGACAGATATTTCCAAAACGACACCAAAAAATACGTTCCAGAAGGCGTAGAAGGCCGTGTAGCCTACAAAGGATATGTAGGTGACGTAATCTACCAAATGCTGGGCGGACTCAGGTCTGGTATGGGCTATGTAGGAGCAGCTAACCTTGCCGAGCTTTACGAAAAATCAAGATTTGTAAAGATTTCTCCAGCTTCCCTAGTAGAAAACCATCCACACGATATTCAAATAACAAGAGAATCTCCAAACTATACAAAGAAATAGGGATTTTTAAAGTGACTGGCAATTGTGCCGGTCACTTTTGTTTTGCTCTAAAATTGATATTAATTTTTTTGCTCTTCAGTTCAATTTGATTTTAAACAAATATATGATTTGCTTTTAATTTTGCTTTTGAAATCGAATTGAGATTTGATTTTCAATTTGATTTGCAATTCAAATTTTCTTTGTAACTGAATTTTCATACAAAATTCACTAATAAACTAGTTTTATAGGCCTATGTTGCAATTTTTCTTTCTACTTTGTATTGCAAGTTAGCCTTCATATTCGCCAAGCTCTTCCTTGTATTTTTTTATTAGTTCAGGCTCTGTTATATCTTTTGCCCTTACATCAATAGCTATTTTCCCCTTGTTTAGCATGATTATCCTATCAGAATATCTGACTACATCTCTTAGGTTATGGGAAATAAGAAGGGTGGTAATCTTTTCTGTATCGATTAGGCTTCTTGTTTTATCCATGATATTACGGCTGGTTTTAGGATCTAGGGCAGCTGTATGCTCATCAAGTAGGAGAAGCTTAGGTCTTTTGGCTGTAGCCATAAGTAGGGACAGGGATTGTCTTTGCCCTCCTGATAAGAGGCCTGTTTTGGTATGGATTTTATTTTCAAGGCCTAGATTAAGGGACTTAAGCCTTCTAACAATCTCTTTTTCATCTGCATTTTTTTGTAGATTTTTTAAAGAAAATTTCTCCCCCTTTTTTAGGGCTAGGGCCATATTTTCGAAGATATCAAGATTTGTCGCAACCCCGTCTTTGGGATCCTGGTTTACCTTGCCGATTACTTCTGCTCTTTTTTCTTCAGATAGGTTTGTCACATCTTCCCCATCAATTATGATATTTCCTCCATCAACTTCTAGACTCCCAGAAATAATATTCATAAGGGTTGACTTGCCACAGCCGTTTGGGCCGATTATGGTTGTCGCCACTCCTTCTTCTATTTTTAGGGAGAAATTATCAAAGATTGTCACTTGCTCAGGAGTGCCGATGTTAAAAGATTTGGATATATTTTTAATTTCTAACATTTTTTACCATCCTTTTTACTTGTTTTTTGCTTAGGTAGTTATTATAAGCTATGAAGGCTATTACAATTAGGGCTGTAATTAACTTCAAATCATTTGGATTTAGGCCAAAAAAGATTGCAAAGCCTGATATTATCCTATAAACTATTGCACCGATAATGGCCCTAGTTGTATCTCTAAGTTTAGTCGAAGTTTTCCCAATGGTATCTCCTATAATGATTGAGGCAAGACCTGTTACAATCATGGCTGTACCCATGCCAATGTCGGCAAAGCCTTGGTAGTTGGTCATAAGTCCACCAGCTAGACCGATTAGGGCATTTGATACGACAAGGCCTAAAAATACGAATTTGTCCGGATCTTTGCCGAGGGCTTTGACAAGCTTTCTATTATTTCCAGTGACTTTCAACAAATAACCCTTTTCGCTCCTTAAGAAATAATCAATTAATAATTTAATAATAATAACAAAGGAAATTAGGATTATCCACTTAGGAAGATTTCCAAAAATAGATGGGTATTGGGCAACTGGAATGTTTGAAACACCCTTGATTTTAAGGTTTACCGAATATAGGATTGTGAGGGTCAAGATACCTGTTAGAAGGGGCTCGACTTTCACCTTTTTATAGAGAAAATATGTGATAGAACCTGCTACAGCCCCTCCTAGAATGGAAAATGCTAATCCCAAATATGGATTTAGTCCACTTGTAATTACTGCCGCTGTCAAAAACGCTCCAAGCGGATAAGATCCTTCGAGTGTTAGATCATAGTATTCCAAAATCTTGTAGGAAATCATATAGCCCATGGCTAAGACTCCAAATATCAGGCCAATTTCAATCGATGAGGCCATTATGTTCATTAAAACTGTCATTTTACTCTCCTTCTTTCTTTTCCATTATTTTTGCATCTTTAAGAGAATCTTTTCCTAAATCGAGATTTAAAACCTCTGCCGTTTCCTTATTTACAAGCATTTCTAGGTCCTTGGCATCTTCAAAATGCAAATCTTTTATGTCTTTATTTTCCTTAAGTATATCTATCGCCATCTCGCCTGCTCTTTGTCCAATCTTCCTATAATTAACCCCTTCTGCGATTAATGCCCCATTTTCTACAGAACCTTCGTCAAAGGCGAGACTTGGGATTTTCTCATCTTTCAAAGTTTTTGCAATAACAGGCATAGCGTTTACAACTACATTGTCAGTTACAAAAACCATGGCATCTATGCCAGACTTTAGACTTGCTAAGGCCTGAGGGATGTCGTTAATTGAGGATACACCTTGTTTTTTAAGGTCAAGTCCACGTTCCTTTAAAGCTTCTTCTAGGGCCTTTATTTGAACTAGAGAATTTTGCTCATTGGTGTTATAGATTGTTGCAAAAGTCTTAGTCTCTGGATAAATTTCTAAAAAATCATCGATTACTTTTGCTGGGTCCACATAATCTGAAACCCCAGTAATATTGGACCCTGTCCTTGTCTTTTCATCAACCAAACCCGCCCCAATAGGGTCTGTGACTGCAGTAAATAAAACCGGCCTATCATTAACAATATTAAATACTCCTTGGGCAGCTGGTGTCCCTATAGTATAAATGAGATCTGATCCTTTGATTTTTAAATCACTTGCTAGCTGAGGAATAAGGGCAATGTCGCCGCCAGCCCTGTGGTCGATTAGCTTATAGGAAATGCCTTTTTTATCAAGCTCCTCCAAAAAACCTTCCCTTGCCGCATCAAGCGACGGGTGGTCTGCAATTTGGACGACCCCTATGATGTACTCGCTTTTTTGACCATCCTTAGCCCTACAAGAAGCAAGAAGGCACAGGCTGAGGCCCAGCACTATAATTTTTGATAATTTTATTAATTTTTTCATGATAACTCCTAAATTTTCTAATAAAAAAACTCGCCCTGACATAGGACGAGGTAAATTCGTGGTACCACCTAATTTTATAATCTAAAAGATTAACTCTAAAGAGTCTAACAACTCCGCGCTTTAGATAACGGTAGCTTCCGTAATAGCTTACTTTCTTCGGCTATTCTGTCTACAGAGGGAATAAGTTCTAATCCTTATTAGACTTGCACCAACCGTCTTTTCTCTAAAATAATTCAATAAAACCATCTTTCTGTAATCACATTTCATTTTCTATAATAATACATCTAAATTAATAATATGTCAAATATTTATAATAATTTCAAATCTAGGACCGGATCATAGCGGAGGGTTGAGTATAAAATAGCCTTCACAGCCGGAATCCTGTTTTCTGTTTGGTCAAAAATCGTAGATTTTTCTGATTTGAAAACCGAGCTTGCAACTTCCATTCCGTCAAAATCCCAGTCTTTCATATCATCAGGAAGTTTTTTCAAAACTTTTTTAGCAAGATTTGAATTCTTATCGTGGAAGGCTGGCAAACAATGCATAAATATTGAATTATCACTACACAAATCCATAATTTTCTCATCCACCCTATAAGGGTATAGCTTTCTAATCCTATCGATTGGAGGATTTTCCTTTTCTGTAAGAGCTATCCACATATCTGTATAAATAATATCAGCATCCATCACAGCTTCATTAATATCTTCTGTATAGATGACATCTGAATCGTACTTATCAGAAAACATCCTAGATAAATTTACCAGGGCCTTGTCTGGGAAGAACTCTTTTGGTCCGCAGCCCACAAAGTCTATCCCAAGTTTAGAGCAGGTGATTACAAGTGAATTTGGCATGATATCTCCAGGATAACCTAAATAGCATAGCTTAAGGCCTTTTAGTTTGCCAAATTTTTCCCTAATTGTAAGCATATCTGAAATCATCTGCGATGGGTGAAACTTATCGGTCATCGCATTATAAATCGGAACTTCTGTAATACTTACAATATTTTCTAAAAGCTCTTGGTCATTGCCCCTATAAACAATTCCATCGTAATATCGGTCGAAAACCGAAATTGTATCCGCAATAGACTCATTTTCTCCAAGTTTTGCCTGGGTGTAGTTTATAAAAGTCGAGGTCATACCAAGATCTGCCGCTGCAAGCTCAAAAGATGTCCTAGTCCTTGTAGAGGCCTCTTCAAAAAGTAGAATTATATTTTGCCCTTCCAAGTATTTGTGGAGCTTTCTTTTCTTCTTTATATCCTTAAAATATGCCGCAAGGTCTATCAAATAGAGGATTTCTCTTTCAGTAAAATCCTTAAGGGCTATAAAATTTCTTTTTCTTAAATCAATATCCATCTTATTTACCGTCTATAACTGTATCTGAAAATACTATTACAAGATCCATGTCCTTGTTTTTCATTTCTAAGACTCCGTATTCCACGAGGTTTAGGACAGGATTTTCCTTATATCTCTTATCAGCAGACCCGTCCTTGTTTGTGAAAAGATAAGTTTTTTCTATAAAGGTCGCATCAGCTATCTTTTCTTCCTCAAGGAAATTTTCACTCCTTAAATCTACCTCCAAGTCTTTATAGTCGAGTGCTTTATTCATCCCATCTTTACCTATAAGTAGGGCATCAGGAAGAAAACTTAGAGTCAAATCTCCTCCTATAAGACTATAGGTTTTGACATTGGTTGAAAGACCTTGGTTAAGTCCTTCCTTTACTTTCAATTCTATCCTGTCAGTGATAAGATTTCTGTCAAGATTAGCTTCAAGATTATTTACCAGCCAAATCCTATCACTTTCTAAAATACCTGCAAGGAGCTTATTAGTAAGGTCATATTCTTCTTTTGCTTCTCCCTCAAAATCATATTCGATCTCAACCGGGCTTGCCTTTTTGTAAAAATACATAAGGACACCAATTATGGCAATTATCACAAGAAAAGGCCTTACAAAGGTAAGGATAATTCCCAAAACAAAGACAGCAAGTCCTATCTTTCTTAAAGGATACTTAACACCTGCCTCATCAATTACATCCTTAAGGACTGTTGACTCTAGATTTTTAAAATCGAGGCCAAAGTCTCGTGTTTCTCTTTGTTCATCTTCATTATTTTTGCTAGATTTTTTCCTAGCTTTTTTGTCTGATCCAAGCGGATTTGAAAAATCTTTCTGATAAGATAAGCCAGTGCCAGGTATATAGGCTGTTGTCCTAAAACCACCATTTGATTTTTTAGTGACCCTAAAACCCTTGCCACCCCAAGAAAATCCCGGGCCGGACTTTGACATATTTATCCTAAATCCCTTGCCTAAATTTATACTTTTTCTAAATCTAATTCCCATTTTATCCTTCTTTCTTATAGCTATTATACCCAAAGACTTTCTTTTAACTAAATATAAGTTTTTAGAAAATTTTAAATTAAAACTTTAATTATTATAACTTGACATTTGAGATTTCCTGGTATAATGATGTTAAATATTAATATAGTTAAATTTAATTTTAAAAAGTAAAGGAAAGTGTATGAATAAATTAAGAAAATTAATACCAAGATATTTTAGGGCTCTTACAAACAAGAATACCCCAACCATGGCAAAAATTCTTGCAGCAGCATCTTTAGTTTATATTGCCATGCCTGCTGATATGGTCCCAGATGTATTTCCATTTTTAGGATACATCGATGATACAGTCCTAACTGCAGGCCTAATTTATTTTTCAAATAAACTTATTCCAGAAGAAATCTTTGAAGAAGCAAAGTCAATAGAAAATTAAATAGAAAATTAAAAAAATGGATCCTACCGATCCATTTTTTTAATAATTTTATTCAGCTGCTAGGACACCGCCATCGATTACAAGGCCTGCTCCATTTATAAATTTAGCATCATCACTTGCTAAGAATAGACACGCCTTGGCTATATCAGAAGGTTTGCCCATAAGATTATCATCTTCTAGGGCTGACATTACCCTGCCTAGGCCAAATTGGTTTAGCTTTGAATAATCTCCTACAACTCCAGTTTCGATACCGCCTGGTATTATAGAATTAATCCTAATTCCGTCTTTTTTATACATATGGGCTGAGTTTTTGGATACTCCAAGCATGGCGTGCTTACTTGCAGTGTAGGCTGCTCCTGCCTTTGCACCACTCACACCCGCTAGGGAGTTGATATTTACAATATTACCTGAGCCTTGCTTGCGCATTATATTGATCGCTTCTTTCATAGCAAAAACTGGTGCATTTAGGTTAAGCTCCATCACCCTATCATAAAAATCTCTTTCAAGATCTCCCAGCGGAATGAAATCATCCATTATACCTGCGTTGTTAATCAAAACATCAAGTTTGCCTGTTTCATCAATCGCTTTTTTAAGCATAGCTTTTACAAAAGCTCCATCTGTAAGGTCGCCTGGAAAAGGAACAACCCTTCCTGCAAGGTCCTTACATTCTTCCTTTAATTCTTCTAGTAAATTTTCTCTTCTGGCTACTGCAACAACTACAGCGCCTTCTTCTGCAAATTCTTTGGCAATTTCTCTACCAATTCCTGAACTTGCCCCTGTAACTACTACCGACTTATCCTTAAATCTCATAAAAATCTCCTTTTCTCTTCTTTAGTATTTACCCTTAAAGATAATTTAGTAAACTAAATCTACTCAACAGTTACTGACTTAGCGAGATTTCTTGGTTTATCAACGTCTATGCCCTTAGCCTTTGATGTGTAATATGCCATAAGCTGGGTTGGAATTACTGTTAGGAGTGGATATAAAATGTCAAGTGTCTCTGGTAGGTTAAAAATGTTGTTAGTAATTTTTTCCATTCTAGAATCCTTATGGGATGTGATTATAAAAACATTTGCTCCTCTTGCGACGACTTCTTCTACATTAGAGAGGGTCTTCGCTGTAAGATTTTCTTGGCTCATTATGGCTATTACTGGTGTTCCCTCTTCAATTAAGGAAATTGTTCCATGCTTTAGCTCTCCTGCCGCAAAGGCTTCGGTATGGATGTAGGATACCTCCTTAAGCTTGAGGGCAGCTTCTATTGTTGTGGCATAATCTAGGCCCCTTCCTATATAAAATAGGCTCGATTTGTTTTTAATCTCTTCTGCAAATTCCTTGATTATCTCATCATTTGCTAAAATTTGATCAATCTTAGCCGGAATTTCTCTTAATTCTTTTAGGCAAGTCTGATAAGATTTTTCTTCAATTTTTCCTAATTTTTTAGCAAAATCTAAGGCTAAGAGATAGAAATTAACAAGCTGAGTTGTGTAGGCCTTGGTAGATGCGACCGCAATTTCAGGTCCTGCATAGCAATAAATAGACCTATCAGCTTCCCTATCCATAGATGAGGCCAAAGTATTTGTGATAAGCAGGGTCTTTGCTTGATTTTCTTTGGCAAACCTTAGGGCCTTTAGGCTATCTGCTGTTTCTCCCGATTGGGAAATCAGGATTACCAATGTATCTTCATCTAAAAAAGGTTCATTGTACCTAAATTCTGAAGCAAGATCACATACTACTGGTATTTTTGTAAACTTTTCTATAATAGGCTTAACAACAAGACCTGAATTGTAGGCTGTACCACAGGCAACTATATATATTCTTTTTATTTTCTGAATCTCTTCCTTAGAAAAGGATCCCTGCTCAAAATTAACCTGATTGTTTTTTAGATTTACCCTAAGAAGCTCATCTATAGATGCCCCTTGCTCGTTGATTTCCTTAATCATAAAGTGGTCGTATCCTGATTTTGTAGCAGCATCTATAGACCAAGTTATTTTCTTAATTTCCCTAGCTACTTCTTCATTACTAGCATCATAGATTGTGTATCCAGCATCTTTGATGTCAATTATGTCCCCGTTTTCAAGATAAATTACATCTTTGGTGTATTTGAGTATTGATGGTATATCGCTTGCCATGATTAGAAAATCTTTGCCAATTCCTGCAACTAGTGGGCTTTCGTGTCTTATGCCTATTAACCTATCTGGTTCATCTGATGAAATTATTCCTAGGGCAAAAGATCCTTCAAGCTTATCTTTTACGATTTTTATAGCTGATAAGAGGTCTTCCTCGTAATATTTTTCTAGTAAAACCGCTATTACTTCAGTGTCTGTTGATGATTTAAAAGTGTAGCCTTCTTCTTCAAGCTCTTTTTTTAATTCTCTGTAGTTTTCGATAATTCCATTGTGGACTACAGAGATTTTCCCGTTATTTGAAAGGTGGGGATGACTATTAATATCACTAGCTTCTCCATGGGTTGCCCATCTTATGTGGCCAATGCCTATATTACCAGAAACTGGATTTTGATCTAGAGCTTTTCTTAAGTTCGCAAGTCTCCCAGCCTTTTTTACAACAGATATCTCCCCTTCATTAAGCACAGCAAGCCCTGCCGAATCATAGCCCCTGTATTCAAGCTTATCTAGCCCATCTACAATTACCTCTCTTGCATCACTTTTTCCCTTGTAACATACTATTCCGCACATATTATCTCCTTATATTTAATTTTACAAGGTTCACTTTATCAGCTTTGTGGCAAGGATTGCTCCTTGATTTTGTCTGATACTAAGCTTGTGAAGCTTGGAAGCATCCGCCGAAATATCGATAACTTCCCTCCTCGTCATCCCAAAGGGATCTGGCGCTTGTTTTATTTTTACCTTGTCTTTTTATTATATTATTTTTTGTGTTATTATCCAAAATAATGGTAATAAAAACTTCGTACTAAAGCATCAGACCTACCAACCTTTTTTTAAAATGGGGTTAGGTCTTCATAAGCAAAGTTTTTATGGTTTTCAAAATTTCTCAAGATGCATACCACCGCAGTAGAAATTTATGAAAAACCTTATGTAATTTTTGAGCCAGCCCGTCCGGCTCGGGGAGGACCGAGGGGGCGGCAGATGCACTGTAGTACTCCCCTGGGGTCCCCTTTTTTCGGAGATTCAACAGTAAGAAGAAAACTAATTAATTTATCAAATTACGAAGAAATATTGTAAATAATAACATTATCTTGGATAAGGTAAACTCATTAGTTTTCCAAAATGAAAAAAACCAGAATTTATAAAAATCCTGGTTTTCATATTTACATGAAGTATGCTATCAAGAATAGAGGTGCTAAAAGCAAGAGGACAAAGGGCATAAATACCCTCATGGCTGCAATAAACATTGCTAGCTTATCCCCTCTTTCAAGGTTATCATAGTCTAGGAGGTCTTCCTTTTCTTCGATTTCTTCCCTGCTTTTTCCCTTAAACCTATCTATTGGTCTTTTCATATAGCACTAATTTCTTCTAATTCTTCAGCTTCTTTGGCTCTTTTAGCCATGTTTTTCTCATAAGCTTTTTGTTTTTCTTCTTCAGTTACGTCCACTAGGTGGCAGGCTACGAAGTGGCCATTTCCTACGTCTTTAAGTTCTGGCTCAAAGTTTGCGCAGATGTCCATTGCGTATTCACATCTTGTGTGGAATCTACATCCTTTTGGTGGTCTTACAGCTGATGGTATATCACCTTCGATTACTGCAAGTTCTTGACCTTGGTCTACGTCGGTTCTTGGTATAGCTTGTAATAAAGCCTTGGTGTATGGGTGGAGTGGGTTTTCAAAGATTTTTTCACTTTCCGCAAGCTCTACCATTACACCCAAGTACATTACCCCTATCCTATCAGAGATGTATTTTACTACTGAAAGGTCGTGGGTTATGAAGAGGTAGGTTAGGTTATTTTTTTCTTTTAGGTCTTGAAGAAGGTTTATAATTTGTGACTGGATAGATACGTCAAGGGCTGATACTGCCTCGTCGCAAACTATAAAGCTTGGTTTTAGGGCAAGAGCTCTAGCTATACCTATTCTTTGTCTTTGTCCACCTGAGAATTGGTGTGGATACCTGTGTAGGAAGTATGGTGCTAGACCACATTTTTCCATGGTTTCTTGGATGTATTCGTTGTAGCCTTTTTCATTTCTTGATTTGAAAAGTTCATGACCAAGTACTCCTTCACCAATGATATTACCTACTGTCATCTTTGTATCTAGTGATCCATAAGGATCTTGGAAGATCATTTGTAGGTCCTTACGGAGCTGTCTCATCTCTTCGCTTGTAAGCTCTGAAAGATCGATACCTGTATCTAGTTCGTTTTCTAATTCTTCAAAATCTTCTTTAGATTTTAGACTATCTCTGTAGGCTTCTAGTTCTTTTCTCTTTTCTTCTACCTTTGCAGTTGCTTGATCTCTTTTAGCTATTAATTCTTTGTACTTTGGATCATTGTCTAGGGCTCTGTGATAGTCATCCCAGGTTCTAACCCTCATTTGTACTTTTTGCTCAAAGTCTTCGATTTGTGCTAAAATTTTAGCCCTTTCTCTAAGAACTTGGTATTCGTCGTTTAATAGCTTGGATACCTTGTTTAGATCGTCTGAGGCAAGAAGCCCTCCAGCAATCCTAATCATATTTAGGTATTCTTCTTCAATTGCGCGGCGTTTGAACATAGCTTTTTCGTTGTTCATCGCCCTATCTTCATCTGTTTCAGATTTTTCTAAATCTTCGTATATTTTGTTTAATTCCTCAAGTTCCTTGCGGTAGTTAGGGAATTTTGATGGAATTCTACTTATCATTTTGCCCATATATTCTGGAGCAAGTTCTTCTAGAGTTTTGCCGTAATATAGGGTTGTTCCCTCTGTTTGCTCATATATTTGTAGAAGGGTCCTACCAAAAGTAGACTTACCGCAGCCTGATTCACCTACAAGGCCAAGTGTTTCACCTTCGTAGATGTCTATTGAAATAGATTCGTTGGCATGGACATATTCTCCAGGACCTCTGTTAAAGAAGCTTTTTTTCTTAAGAGGGAAATATTTTTTAAGGTTTCTTATCTTAAATAAGACCTTTTTGTCTTTATTTTCCATCTTCTTCTCTTTCCTTTCTATTTGGATAATGGCACCTAATTAGTTGGTGTTCATTGACCGCTTTAAGTTCTGGCATTTCCTTTATGCATCTTTCTGTAGCAAATTTGCACCTATCTGCAAACTTACAACCTTCTGGAAGGTTGAGTGGGTGAGGTACAGAGCCTGGTATTATATCTAGCCTCTCATTTCTATCAGATGTGATAGATGGGATAGAGTTTAGTAGGGCTACAGTATATGGATGGTTGTAGTCTGTTATATCACGTTTGAAGATAAATTCTACTGGTGATTGCTCAACAATTTGTCCACAATACATAACAGCTACTTCATCTGCCATTTGGTTAATTACACCTAGGTCGTGGGTAATAAATAAGATTGAAGTACCAGCCTTGTGCTTAAGGTCGTTCATTAGCCTTAGGATTTGGGCTTGGATTGTCACGTCTAGGGCTGTAGTTGGCTCGTCAGCTATTAGTAGCTTTGGTTCACAAGCAAGGGCCATGGCTATCATAACCCTTTGGTTCATACCACCTGACAATTCAAATGGGTATTGCTTTGTAACTACATGTGGGTTTGGTATTTTAACAGCTGCTAGGAGTTCTTCAACTCTTTCAGCTGCTTCTTTTTTGTTCATGCCTTTGTGAAGCATCAGTACTTCTGATAGCTGTTTTTCTACAGTAAATACTGGGTTTAGGGAGCTCATTGGCTCTTGGAAGATCATAGAAATCTTATTACCCCTGATATGCTCCATTTGGCTTGTTTTATATTCAGAGATTTTTTCTCCATCAAATATTATTTCACCACCGTAGATCTTTTGGTTTGTTTCAAACAGCTGAAGAATACTCATAGCTGTCTGACTCTTACCAGATCCAGACTCACCTACAAGGCCTAGGGTTTTACCAGCATCAACTGACAAGGTTACGTCGTTAACCGCCTTGATAAGACCACGTCTTGTAGAAAAGTAGGTATGAAGATTGTTTATTTCAAGTAAGCTCATATTTTCACCTATCTCTCGTTTGCTCTTGGGTCGATTGCATCTCTTAGGGCGTCACCGATAAGGTTGACTGAGAATGATGTCAAGAATACCGCTAGAGCTGGGAATACCCATCTCCACCAATAGGTGTTTAGTACATCCGAACTTTGGGCAGCTGTTAACATATTACCCCAAGATGGTGTAGGCTCTTGAACACCAAATCCTAAGAATGAAAGACCACTTTCTGTAAGAAGGTTGCCTGCGTAGCCGATTGTAGCATTTACTATAACTATTGATAGTACGTTAGGTAGGATATGCTTAACCATAATTGACCAGTCCCTAACTCCTAAAGCCTTGGCTGCTGTAATGTAATCCCTCTCACGTTCTGCTAGGATCTGACCACGTACCAAACGGGCAAGTCCTGTCCAACCAAGTGCACCAAGTAAAATCATAACCATGGTTATCCTTTGCTCTTGGCTTGCTCCTGGTGGGAGAAGGGCAGATAGGGAAATAAGCATTGGATAGAATGGGAATGACGCAACAATCTCTGATATTCTCATTAGGACGTTATCAACTTTTCCGCCAACAAAACCTGAAATCATACCTATTAAAACACCAAGTCCAATTTGGATAATTGATGAGATAAGGGAGATTATCATAGTCATCTTGCCGCCGTGGATAAGTCTTGTAAAGATATCACGACCTTGGTCATCTGAACCAAACCTAAATCCGTTAAGTCCCCAAGTATCTATTTTTCCTTCTTTGTCTACTGCGTAAATATTGAAATAATTTGAATATAATTTTTCAAATTCTCCATCAGGAGTATCAAGTTCCCCATAATTTTCTATACCCCATTGATAAACTTTGCCGTTTTCGTCAAGGGCAGTTATTATTGAATCACTTGCTTCTATATCAGTTAGTTTGCCGTCAAATTCTGGTATAAAGTCACCAGCTAATTTATCTCTAGATGGACCCCAAACATAAAGTTTTCCATCTTCTGTAAGGGCTGCTGCTGAGTTTGCTGTAAGTACTGTTTTTTTAGCCTTTACCTTGCCTTCTCTAAGCTCAGCAGGCATAGCTGTATCATTTTCAGCACCTCTTACACCAAGTAGGTCAACAGACCCATCTTTTTTGGTCACAATTACGTTTATTGTATTTGTATCAAAGTCTACTACTTCTCCTTGGATAGTAGATGGAATCATATCAAGCCTTGAGGCTAGAGTTGAACCCCAGATAACTAGGTTGTTCTTTTCTGTTAGGACAACAGAATATTGGGTACCACCACCAAGTTTTGCAATACCCTCTTCTTTGATTTGGGCTTCTTGCATTGGTGGAACCTTAGTTTGATCAAAGGTCTTATTACCCCAACCATAAATCTCGTTATCTTCTGTAGCTATGATGATGTGTCTATCACCTGCAGCTACGTCTTTGATTTTTTTGCCTTCAATTTTTTCCTTAACATCTTTTGGGATTGTTAAAACATCATCTTCGTTGTTCGAGCCCCAAACATAGATGTTATTTTCTTTTGTAAGGCCTACTGCGAAAGTATTACCTATAGAAATCTTTTCAACGCCTTCTTTTTCCATTTCGCTTGGATAGTTCATATATCCAGCACCTGGAGATACATTTGTAAGGTTACCTTGTGAGTAGTATTGGTTAAATGGTATCATTCTTGAACCTACAAAGATTACAAGAACAATAGCTATAAACATAGCAAGACCAATAACTCCAAGTGGGTTTCTAAAGTAATTTCTAAGGGCTACCTTACCCGGGCTCATGATAGACTCTTCTTTTAACCTGTCGTTTTCAGGAGTAGGTTGTGGTCCTCCTTCTAAGTTTGCATTAAGGTCACCTGTTGGTCCTTCAGTTTCAGGAGCAGGAGTAGGATTTACATCATCTTCCATGCCATTTGCAAAAGTGAATCCCCTTAAAAGGTAGGTTTTAAGGAAGCCTAAATAAGATCTAAATGGTTTATTAACTTTTTTATTCATATTAAGCCTCCAACTTAACTCTTGGATCTACTAGGGCATAGGCTATATCCATAAGTAGGTTGCCTAGAAGGGTAAGGATAGCGTAAAACATTGATAGGGCAAGGATTACGTTGTAGTCTTGCGCCATTACCGCAGAAATAAGCTCATTACCAATTCCCCTGTAGGAGAAGATTCTCTCTGTGATAGCAGAACCTGAGAACATTCCAAGTACCGCCCATGTTAGCGCTGTAACTACTGGTATAAGCGCATTCCTAAAGGCGTGTGAATATACTACTGTTTTTTCTTTTAGACCCTTGGACCTAGCTGTTCTGATGTAGTCTTGGTCTAGGGCATCTAGCATTGAGTTTCTTACATACCTAGAAAGTGATGCAAGAGAGCCTACTGTAAGTGTAAGTGTAGGTAGGGTCAGATATTTAACCCATTCTCCAAAGGTATTTTCCCTAGGCATACCATTGGCAGGAAACCACTTTAGCCTGAAGGCAAAGAAGAATATCATTATAAGTCCTATAAAGAAGGTCGGTATTGATAGACCCACTAGTGTTAGGGTCTGGGCCGTCTTGTCGTAGATTCCCCCCTTTCGGGTCGCCGACCTAATTCCAATAAGCACCGAAAGTACAAATGAAATTATTGTAGAACCTATATTTAGGTATACTGTATTTTTAAGTGGTTCTGATAGGTATTCCTTAACAGGTCTTCTAACTCTAGTTGATTCACCAAAGTCTCCCTTAAGGGTTCTTCCTAACCATCTTACATATTGTTCTGGTAGTGGCTTATCGTAGCCGTACCTTGCTGATAAGTTCTTATACATCTCTTCTTTTTGCGCCTTTGTCATCCTACCTGTTGTAGGGATCATTGCCTGTATTGGGTCACCTGGCATGGCCTTAGAAAAGGCAAAAAGCATGATAGATATAATAAGAGCTACTGGTATTAGATTTATAATTCTCTTTACTATATAACGTAACATATATATCCTTCCTATTTTGGTCTGGATAGCCTTCTATGTATTGATTAAAATTCCAATTTAATTTTAGGCAATTCTCAAACCATATAATTTATACCTACAATACTATAATATTTAGACATTTTTGTCAACCTTATACTTTATAAAAATGCTAAAATTTTACAAATGATAAGGCTTATTTCATACATTTTATGCATATTTATTAAGTTTTGTAAATATTGATAAGAATTTCACCAAAGTTTTCACAGAGTGTAAAAGGTGAATTTTTTTAAAGAAAAGCCCGCATTTAAGCGGGATTTCTTTAATTATTTTATATCAGTTCTAATTTTCTATTGTCATTGCGTTTATTTGATACTCAGATTCCCAAAGTGGAGTATTGATATCAAAGCCTTTTACTCTCTTAGAATATCCTGAGTGGTTTTGGTTAGCATAGAGTGGGATTTCTGGTAGGTAGTCGTTGTACCACATTTCGAATTCTTCCCATGTATCTAGGTAAGCTTCCTTATCGCCAGGCGTTGTTTGACGAAGTTTTACAGTTAGCTCGTCTGCAACCGGGTCGTTGGTCTTTGTTCTATTGTCAAAGCCCTTGCTGTGGTATTGGTAATAAGGATCAAATGGTGTACCGAAGTCTGTACCCATGTTGAAGGCTGTATATTCTGCGTCTTCTTTAGGGAAGTTGTAGTATTCAAGTAAGGTTGCGAAAGAACCACTTGTTACGTTATATTCCATACCAATTTGCTTAGCATTTACTGGCACTTGGTTAGAAATTAGGGTTGTAATTGGTGATTCGTCAGAACCGTATTGGTTAACTTGAAGTTTATTGCCATTTTCATCATATCTATAGTAGTCAAAACCATCAGGATTTTTAGAAAATTCTTCGTCTGCCTTAGCCTTATCCCAAGGTGTTGTTCCATCTGCCTCAAATTTGAAAGGAGTTTGGTCTAGAAGAGTGCTTGCCGCATCTAGGTTTAGTTGGTATTTCTTAAATTCTGGATTTGTTTCAAGGTCTGCTCCTCTTTCCTTATACATCCATTGGCTGGTTCCGTACATACCATTTGTAACTACACCATAACCACCTGCATAAGATTGGACGAAGCTGTTTCTATCCATTAGTTGAGCTATAGCTTGTCTAACTTCTTTATATTTTGTAGCTCCCCTGTCTGTTAGGAAGGTCACATTGCCATAACCATTTCTTTCAAATGTGTTGTAGCCACCGATTTTGCCTTCGTCAGCTGCAGCTCTCATTTGGTCAATCTTTGCACCATCTACTTCTGCTTCCCAAAGGTCGATATCACCATTTTCAAGTAGGTCTACAGCAATATTCTTGTTTACTGTTTGAAGAATGATATGTGGAATTGTTGCTTTTTCTCCCTTGAAGTTTCCTACATAATGTTCATTTAGATCAAGTTTTACCATATTGTTTTTGAAGGAGTTAAACTTATAAGGACCATCAACAACTGTTGGGTTTACCCTATATTCGTTTGCCTCTCTAAGCATTGCATCTTCTATAAGAAGTTCTGTTGGATCTACTTCTCCATCCTTTTTAGCTTCTAGTTCTTTTATTTTTTCTTCATGTTCGGCTTTAGCTGCCTCATATTCTTCTTTTTCAGAGTCTGTAACATCATCAGCTGTTTCAATGAATGACCAGTCGTCTTCGAAGTCTTCTTTTGCTTTTTGGATAGATGTGTCAAGATTTTTGAAATATCTTTCCTTATCTTCTTCTGTTACTTGATATCCTTCAGTAGGTTCAAGTTTTTTACCATCTTCAGATACGGTTAGGTTGTCTGTAATAGCATGGAATGGGAATGGGCCATATCCTCTAAGTGAGTCTGCTTCGAAGTATGGTAGGAAATCGGATGAAATCGTTGCCTTGAATGTGTAATCATCTACTAGTTCTAAGCCTTCTAGGAAATCCTTATCTCCATTAAAATAATCTTCGTAGCCTAAAAGTGTATCAGCTCCTATATTTGTTGATCCTGTTACCACTTGATAGGAGTGGTGGGATGATAAGAGTTGACCAAATAGATAGTTTTTAGCTGTTATTGGTTCACCATCAGAGAATTTAAGGTCTTTTTTGATGGTAAAGGTTGTTGTTTCTGATCCATCTTCGTTTTTAACTGTTTCTGGCTCTTTTTCAAGGACTGTCATGTTGTTTACCCACTGGCCGCCCTCGTCTTGAACTATTGTTGAATAACCATTATTGCCTTCGATACCCATGTATCTACGAGCTTTTACGTCTGTTTTATTATTTGTCCAGCCACCTATAAAATCACCATTTATATCCTCAACACCTACTACAAGGGTGTCGTCTGTTGTTTGTTTATCAAAATCTTCTACAGATTCTCCGCCTTCTTGTGGCATTTCACCTTCTGTAGCTTCTCCGTCTGTTGCCACTTCTTGACCTTGACTATCAGCTGTGTTTGGATTGTCTGCTTTTTCTCCACCGCCACCACAGGCTGCAATCGTTGTCATAAGGCCTAAAGCCATAAGTGATGAAAATACTTTCTTAACTTTCATTATGTCCTCCCGTGAAATATCTTACTTTATATATTGATTTTAACTTATTAAATTTTTATTGTCAAGCTTTTACACGTCAAGGCAAATATAGTTGCATTTTTATCATATTTAGTGATTTATTTTTCATCTTTTGATATTTTTTACAACAAGTTTTACAAACTATGATATCTATATGTAAACATTTATAGATAGAAATCTTTATGGAAATTTATAAATACTTAGAAATTTTCTGGCAAAGAAATCTACCGAGGAAAACATTTTTTATTCAGCAAATATTCACCAAAAAAAGACAAGACCAAATGGCCTTGCCTTTTAAAAATATTTTATTATTCACCTATGCTCATAGCATTGATTTGGTATTCAGATTCCCAAACTGGTGTGTTGATATCAAATCCTTTAACTCTAGCTGTGTAACCTGTGTGGTATTGGTTAGAGTATAGTGGGATTTCTGGTAGATAATCGTTGTACCACATTTGGAATTCTTCCCAGTTATCTAGGTATTCTTCCTTCTTAGTTGGGTCTGTTTGACGAAGTTTAACTGTAATTTCATCAGCTTTTGGATCATTTGTCTTGGTTGTATTGTTAGATCCTTGTGAGTGGTATTGGTACCATGGATCAAATGGTGTACCAAATCCTGTACCCATGTTAAATGCTGTGTATTCTGCATCATCCTTTGGATAGTAGTAGTAGTCAAGAAGTGTTGCAAATGAACCAGCTGTTACATTATATTCCATACCAACTTGCTTAGCATTTACTGGAACTTGGTTTGAAATAAGTGTTGTGATTGGAGATTCATCAGAACCGTATTGGTTAACTTGAAGTTTGTTTCCGTCTTTGTCATATCTGAAGTAGTTGAATCCGTCTGGGTTCTTAGCAAATTCTTCATCAGCTTTTGCCTTATCCCATGGAGTTGTTCCGTCTTCTTCGAACGTGAATGGAGTTTCGTCAAGAAGTTTGCTTGCTTCATCAAGGTTTAATTGGTATTTCTTGAATTCTGGGTTAGCTTCTAGATCTGCTCCTCTTTCTTTGTACATCCATTGGCTTGTACCGTACATACCGTTTGTAACTACACCGTAGCCACCTGCGAATGATTGTACGAAGTTGTTTCTATCCATTAGGTGAGCGATAGCTTGTCTAACTTCTTTGTATTTTGTAGCTCCTCTGTCTGTTAGGAATGTTACGTTACCATAACCATTTCTTTCAAATGTGTTGTAGCCACCGATTTTGCCTTCGTCAGCTGCAGCTCTCATTTGGTCAACTAGTGGGCCTTCACCTTCAGATTCCCAAATATCAATGTCGCCATTTTCAAGTAGGTCGATTGCGATATTTTTGTTTACATATTGTAAGATTACGTGTGGGATAGTTGGTTTTTCGCCTCTGAAGTTACCAGCGTAGTTTTCGTTGATGCTCATTTTGATCATGTTGTTTCCAAATGAGTCAAACTTATATGGTCCTGCAGTTACAGTTGGGTTGATTCTGTATTCGTTGTATTCCCTTTGCATAGCATCTTCGATAAGCATGCTTGTTGGGTCGATGTCGCCTTCTTTTCTCTTTTCAAGTTCGGCTATATCTTCGTCGTGAGCTTTTTTAGCTTCTTCGTATGCTTTCTTTTCGTCATCGTTTGCATCGTCAGCTGGTGCTGGATTGTTTT
Source organism: Anaerococcus sp. (assembly GCA_043426375.1). GTDB lineage: Bacteria > Bacillota > Clostridia > Tissierellales > Peptoniphilaceae > Anaerococcus. The sequence goes on along the minus strand of JBHWRC010000121.1, from coordinate 836 downwards.
CGTCAAAATCTTCTTTGTTTTTAGCGATTTGAGTGTCGATGTTTTCGATGTATTTAGCTTTTTCATCTTCTGTTGGTTCATAACCATCTTTTGCTACAATCTTATTACCTTCTGGTGCCACAGCTAGGTTATCGCTTACAGCATGGATTGGGTATGGACCATAGCCTCTAAGAGCTGCCTCTTCATAGTATGGTAGGAATGATGCATCTACTGTTACAGAAAATGTGTAATCATCAATCTTTTTAAGACCGTCAAATGTATCTTTATCACCATTTTTGTATGCTTCATAGCCAAGTAGTGGGTCATCACCTATTGATGTTGAACCTGATACTAGTTGGTATGATGGATAGGTGTGAAGAAGGGATCCAAATAGGTAGTCATCAGCAGTAACTGGTGCACCATCTGACCATTTTAGATCTTCTTTGATTTTGTAGGTTGTTGTTTCAGAACCATCTTCGTTTTTAACTGTTTCTGGTTCTTCTTTAAGAACGGTCATGTTGTTAAGCCACTGACCACCTTCGTCTTGAACTACAGTTCCATATCCGTTGTTACCTTCGATTCCTAAAAATCTTCTTGCCTTAACGTCCATAGAGTTGTTTGTCCAACCTTGTAGGAAGTCTCCATTAAACTCTTGAACAGCACCGATTACTAGGGTGTCATCTGAAGTTTGTTTGTCAAATGATTCAAGCTCAGCTGCTTCGTCTGCATTTTCTTCGCCTTCAGCTGCATCTTCACCTTCTGCAGGTGCTTCTTCCTCGCCTTCAGCTGGAGTTTCTTCGTTTTCAGTTGTTTCTTCAGCTGCTTTATCGTCAGTTTTTTCTTTTGCGTCATCCGCA
>JBHWRC010000120.1:0-12234 GCA_043426375.1 Anaerococcus sp. | reverse complement strand
GTAGCCTTTGTAGTGTTTTCTGTATCCATACCTATGTTTGACTCGATAAATGGAATAAGTGGGGTATAAAATGAAAAAGAAAAGACAAGGATTTACTTTAATTGAACTTATAATTGTAATTGCAATAATGGGGATTTTGGCCGCAGTAGCTATACCAAGATATAATAGGTCTAAAATCAAAGCAGCAGAGACAGCTCATCAGTCAAATGTAGAGATGTTAAAGTCTGCTGCTAGGATGAAAATTTTAGACAAAGATGAGACCTTTAAATGGCCAGATGAAACTCAAGGGGATAGTAAAAGTCATTTACCTTATGTTGAGAAATGGCCTAAAGTTCCAAGTGGTTTAAAGCTTGGTCAAGATAGTTACGAATTAACATATGATGAAAATTCGAAGGAAATAACTGTGACACCAAGTGAAGATGCTAAACATAACTCTACTGCTCCAGACTCTGCTGGAGACACCGAATAAAAAGGGAATAATTAGTTTGGCAATCTTTCTAATAAATTTCTTAATATTCATGCTAGGAGCAAGCTTTGGATCCTTTATCCTGGCCCTAATCTACAGGCGAGATGAAGGGATTTCCATTGTAAGTCCTCCGAGTTTTTGCGATTATTGTGGGAAAAGACTAGGAATAATTGACCTTATTCCCGTCTTTTCCTTTATTTTTCTAAAAGGAAAAACTAGGTGTTGTGGCAAAAAAATATCAAGAGATAAGGTATTTGCAGAAATAAGTCTAGGCCTTATTTTTCTGATAGCTTTTAGAAGCTTTAGCTTCTTAGAATTCATTTTTATTGCGATAGCCTTCTCTCTTTGTGAATTAATAGCAATTACAGATTACAAATACCTTGAAATCTACGATAAAGATCTCAAAATTTTATTAATCTTAGGCGCCGTCTATAGGCTAATTTTTTTGCAAATAGATTTTGCTTTTTTTAAAGTTTGCCTAATTTTTAGCGCAATATTTCTCCTTATAAGATGGGTCTCTAAAAATGGCATCGGAGATGGTGACTTGTTTTTTTATTTAGGCATCTTTTTCTTTTTAGAAATTAGACTCATCATGTTTTTTATACTATTTTCAGTTTGGATAGGGGCAATTTTTGCCATTATAAAAGCTATCAGAATAAAGTCTATGAAGGCCAAAATCGCCCTATGTCCAGCGATTTATTTTGCCTTTGTACTTGTAATATTTTTTAAGGATTACCTATGAAAAGACGAGCTTTTACATTTATTGAATTAATAATAGTATTGGCAATCATATCAATTAGCCTTACCGTTCTTGTCTTTAGATTTTCTGTAATTGATAAGATTGGGGCTGAAAGCGAGATCAAAACTTTTGTAAATGATTATTCCTATGCAAGGGATAAGGCCTTATCGACCGGAAATGAGATAGGGATTGATTTTGAAGGCAGTTCTTATACAATATTTTCGCTAATTTATCAAAAATATGGCAAAAATTATATAGCAAAAAAAGTAGTAGACACTAAAAGAAACTTAAAGTATGTAAAGCCCTTAGATATTAACGAAATAAGATTTTATCCCAGCGGCTATGTCCAAATAAATAAAACAAAAGAAGACCATAATTTCGTATTTTTATCTAGGAAAGAACAAGGAAAATATTGGAATTTTACAATCCAAGCAGTGGGAGGTTATCTAAATGAAAAAGATTAGAAAGGCCTTTTCCTTGCTTGAAGTTTTGATAGGGGTCCTTCTTTTAAGCCTTATTTGCCTATTCTTATTTCCCTCACTTTACACAAATTTAGAAGCTTCCTATAGGTCAAAGGATGATGCAAATCTTACTTTTATCTTGCAAGAGGCTATAGAAACTAACAGGGATATGGCTATTGGACGTAAAACTCAAATAATAAATGGCAAGGAAATAGATATAAGCGTAGAAAGCTATGAAAATCAAAATTTTAACTCTAATAAATACAAGAAAATAAAGGCATCGTTTGGCGATAAGTCACTTGAGCTAATTGAGGTAGATAATGATGAAGAAGAAGGCCTTTAGTTTAATAGAATTAATTATAAGTTTGGCTATAATTTCCTTCCTTATTTTAGTCTTATCAAATATTTTCTCCTTAAACATAAATATCTTAAACAGGTCTTATAAAGAAGAAAATGAGTACAAAGAAGCCTACACGGCCATAGCCTACATAGATTCAACAATTAGAAGGAGTCATAAGATTATCAAGGAAGAGACTAAGGATTCTGACTTTAAGGGATATATTATTAGAAAAGATGGATCAGAAGCTATCTATTATTTTTTTGCTGAAGATGGGTTTTTGTATATCCATAGTTCTAATTTAAAAAAGGATTCAAAAGGGAATAAGAATAAAATAAGCGGGTCTAAATCTGTAAATTTATTTTATGATGAAGGTAAGAAAGTAATTACAATAAAGCTTGTGAGTAAGTATGGAACCTACACCTTAGAAAGTGCAGTCTATGTGGGAGATAAGCTATGAAAAAAGCCTTTATAAGTGTATATGTTCTACTTATTTTATTGGCCACAAGCCTTACAATAAGTTTTATCTATAGGGAAAATGAAGGCAATTTTGAAAATAGTCTGGACTTATATAATAAAAAAATTTCTATGTTTGAAGCTGAATCCCTCCTCAATATCATTGTTGGAGAAATAAATGGAAATAAGGATGAATGGATAGGCAAAGATAAGCAAATTAAGATAGATAAGCTTAATCAATTAGAGGCTAGCTTTGATAGTAAGTCTTCTTTTAGAATCGCTATTACATATGATCAGAAGAAGGCAGAGGAAGCAGAAGATGCTTATGGCTTAAGCATAAGATCTCATTATAAAGATACCATTAGCTATGCAATCATGGCCTATAAGATAGACGAAAATAAGAATATAGAGATAATATATAAGAAAGTATATTAACATTGCCAAAAAATGATTTACGGTATAATGAATATATCAAGAAGAATAATATTGGAGGAAAAATGAAAGTATTAGTAATTAACTGTGGTTCATCATCACTTAAATATCAATTATTTGATATGAACAATGAAGAAGTAATGGTAAAGGGTCTTGTAGAAAGAATAGGAATCGAAGGCTCAAAACTTATCCAAGAAAAGGGTGATGATGAGTATATTATAGAAGAAAATATGAAAGACCATACAGAAGCTGTCTCTCATGTATTTGATGCCCTTGTTGATAAGGACAATGGAGTGATTGAAAGCCTAGAAGAAATAGACGCTGTTGGTCACAGATTTGTACACGGTGGAGAAAAAATCACAAAATCTTGCCTAATCGACAAAAAAGTTAGGGATGCAATCGAAGAATACACAAAATTTGCTCCACTTCACAACCCAGCTAACCTAATGGGTCTAGAAGCCTGTGAAAAACTTCTACCAAATGTTAAAAACGTGGCAGTATTTGATACAGCCTTCCACCAAACAATGCCAGAAAAAACTTTCCTATATGGTATAGACTACAAATATTACGAAAAAGATGCTATTAGAAAATATGGTTTCCACGGTACAAGCCACAACTTTATTACTAATAAAACAGCTGAAGAGCTTGGCAAAAATGTAGAAGATTTAAATATGATTTCTGCCCACCTAGGTAATGGCTCATCTATCTGTGCAGTTAAAAATGGTAAATCATTCGATACAACAATGGGACTTACTCCACTAGAAGGCCTTGTAATGGGTACAAGATCTGGTGATATAGATCCTGCTGCAGTTACTTATATAATGAGAAAAGAAAACCTATCTCCAGAAGAGATGGAAAATGTTCTTAATAAAAAATCTGGTGTATTAGGAGTATCTGGCGTATCAAGCGACTTTAGAGACCTTGAAAATGCAGCCAAAGAAGGCAACCAAAGAGCCCAAGCTGCTCTTGATATGTTTGTTACTAGAGTAAAAAGATATATAGCAGGCTACATGGCAGAAGTAGGTGCTTGTGATGCTATAGTATTTACAGGTGGTATCGGTGAAAATTCAATTCCTATGAGAGAAGATATCATGGCTGGATTTGAACAATTTGGTATAAAGATAGATCCAGAAAAGAACAACGTTCGTGGTGGTTGCCATGTTGTTTCTACTGATGACTCTAAAGTTAAGGTTATGGTAATAGCTACAAACGAAGAGTTAATGATCGCTCGTGACACAAAATCTATAGTAGAAGCTTGACAATAAAGCTTTTAGCTTATATAATATTAAAGATTGCTAAAACTGATAAGAGGAGGTGTCATAGATGGCAGTACCAAAAAGAAGAACATCAAAAACAAGAAAAAATAAAAGAAGAGCCTCAGCTTATACTTTGAACAGATCAAACTATGTTGAGTGTCCAAATTGCCACGAAATGAAATTACCACACAGAGTTTGCCCATCATGTGGTGAGTACAAAGGCGTAGCAGTAATTGATGAACAATAGTTATTAAAGGAGTTTGTTGCCTAGCAACAGGCTCTTTTTTTGTGTAAAAAAATCTTCTTGTAGTATAATATATTAAATTAGAAGAGAGGATTTTATGAAAATATTAATAGATACATTTGGAGCAGATGAGGGAAGTAAGGTCTTAGTTGATGGGGCAGTACTAGCCCTAGAAAAAAAAGAATTTACTCCAGTATTTGTTGGAGATGAAAAAGAAATAGAAAATTATCTAGGTGGAAGGATAAAAGATTATGAAATAATTCACACTAAGGAATATATTTCAAATGATGAAGAGCCGGTAAGATCTATTAGGAAAAAGAAAGACTCATCTTTAGTCCTAGCTTACAATAAGCTTAAGGAGGAAGGCTATGACGGACTTTTATCAGCAGGATCAACTGGGGCAATACTTGCAGGTGGGATCTTCATATCAAAAAGGATAGACGGTATAGATAGGCCATCTCTAGCAGCGCCTCTTCCAACAACCAAAGGCTATACTTTGCTAATGGATACTGGTGCGAATATGGACTGCAAACCAGCCTACCTTGAAGAATTTGCTATCATGGGTAAGGTATTTTTGGAAAATGTTATCCATATAGACAATCCAAAGATAGGTCTTTTGAATGTAGGAGTTGAAAGCCATAAGGGAAATAAACTTACCAAAGAAACCTATGACCTACTTGAGAATTCCAATTTCAACTTTGTTGGCAATATTGAACCAAGAGATCTTTTTGCGGGAGAGGTAAATATCTTACTAGCTGACGGTTTTGCGGGGAATGTTGCTATTAAGACAGCTGAAGGTGTAATAAGCTTATTTAAATCTGAAATTAAAAATGTTTTTTATAAGTCAGCTAAGAATAAGTTAGCAGCCCTAGCCATAAAAAATGACCTATCAAAAGAATTAGGCAAGTACAGCTCACAAAATATTGGTGGTGTCCCATTACTAGGGGTAAAGTCTTATGTATATAAGGCCCACGGCAACTCAAATGATATTGCCATATCAAATGCCATACTTGGACTTATCGACTATATTAGTATGGATGTAATTAGTAAAATACAAGGAGAATTAAATGATTAGAGAACAATTATTAAAGCTTGCAGAAGAAAATCTTGATATTGATACTACAGACCTTGATTTTGAAGGCAAAATATCCGATATGGATATAGATTCTATAGACCTAGTAGACTTCATAATGGTAGTCGAAGAGGAATTTGAAATAGAATTTACAGACGAAGAGCTTGATGAAATCGAAACCCTATCAGATATCGTAAGCCTAATAGAAAGTAAAAACTAATGTCTTTGTCAAAAGATAGACTTGAAAAAATCGAAGAATTTGAAAAAAGTATAGGCTACAGCTTCAATGACAAGGCATTGATAGATGTAGCCTTTACTCATTCTTCCTTTACAAATGAAGCGAGAAATAAGACAAAATCCAATGAGAGATTGGAGTTTTTGGGTGATGCTGTCCTAGATATGGTAGTAAGCGAATATCTGTTTAAGCACCATAACCAAAAACCTGAAGGCTGGCTTACAAGGACCAGGTCTAGGATCGTGTGCACAGATTCCTTTGCTAAGGCCAGTGAGAAATTTGACCTAACCAAATACTTAAGGTTTGGAATGGGTGAGAAAAAACAAGGCGGAAAACTTAAAAAACACGTCAAGGCAGATACCTTTGAAGCCATGTGTGCGGCAATTTATCTGGATTCTTCATATGATAACTTATTTGAATTTTTAAAAAAGAATTACAGCGATGAAGTTTTAGAAATAATAGAAGATGACTCCCTATTTTTAGACTACAAGACCAGACTACAAGAATATTACAATTCAAAAAATAAGAAAAATCTTGCCTACGAACTTATCAAAGAAGAAGGACCAGAGCACGATAAGACCTTTACCATGCAAGTTGTCTTAGGCAAAAATATCTTAGGGCAAGGAATTGGCAAAAATAAAAAGACAGCAGAACAAATGGCCGCCAAGGCTGCATGTGAGCAAATAAGCCATGAATAGACAAATAATCCCTATATTTATACCATTTTTAGGATGTCCTCATGATTGTGCCTTTTGTAACCAAGTTAAGATTACAAATTACAAGGACAGGGCAGATGAAGAAACAATAATAAAACAAATAGAAGACTATTTATCATACTTCAAGGATAAGGACTCTAAGAAAGAAATTGCCTTTTATGGTGGTTCTTTCACAGGACTTCCTGAACAAACCATGCTATCATATTTAGATATAGCTAATGATTATAAGAAGAAGGGTATTATTGATAGAATCAGACTTTCAACGAGGCCTGATTATATAAATAATTCCATTCTAGATTACCTAAAAGACTACCAGGTAGATACAATTGAGTTAGGTATCCAGTCCTTTGATCAAGAGGTCCTTGATGCCAATGAAAGAGGTCATTTAATCACTGATAGCCAAAGGGCATCTGAGCTCATAAAGGAATATGGTTTTACCCTAGGCCATCAAATAATGCCAGGTTTATATAAGGATACCAGGGAAAAAATTATAAAAACTGCTATAAAATCAGCAAATATAGGCCCAGATATAGCAAGAATATATCCAACACTCGTAATTAAGGATACAAAATTAGAAAGATTATATAATCAAGGTCATTATGAACCTTTAAGTTTGGATGAAGCTGTTCAAATTTCAGCCGAAATTCTTATGATTTATGACTATAAAGATATAAATGTGATAAGGATCGGTCTTCAACCTACAGAAAATATTAACGAAGGAAAAGACGTAGTAGCAGGCCCTTTCCATCCAGCTACAAGACAGCTTGTAGAATCATACGTTTATAGGATTTACCTTGAAGATTTGATTGATAAGTACAAGATTAAAGATGAAATTACAATACACACAAGTGGAAGGGAAATTTCTCTAATGGCTGGAAATAAGAAGGTAAACAAGAAATATTTTTATGACAAATACAAGATAAAAATGTCTTTTGTAGAAGATGACAAATTTTATCTAGAAAATTTTGGTAAAAATTACAAGCTTGACCTTAAAAACTTTATCAATTCATATGTAGAAGAAAAGTACGGTGGTGATTTAAATTAGACTAGAAAGCATAGATCTAAAAGGATTTAAGTCCTTTGCAGAAAAAACAACAATAAAATTTGATAGTCAGATAACTGCTGTAGTAGGTCCAAATGGATCGGGCAAGTCTAATATTTCTGATGCTGTAAGGTGGGTTCTAGGAGAACAATCTGTAAAAAGTCTCCGTGGTGCCAATATGAAAGATGTAATTTTCACGGGTGCCAAAAGCTCTATGAACATTGCAGAAGTTACCCTTACTTTCTCTAACGAAGATAAAAAACTAGACCTTGACTACGATAAGGTTGCAATAACTAGGAGAATTTATAGGTCGGGTGAAAACGAATATAAGATAAACAACAAAAGAGTCAGACTTAAGGATATAAGGGAATTATTTTTTGATACCGGAGTAGGCAAAGAAGGCTATTCAATCATAGGTCAAGGAAGGATTGACGAAATAATCATGTCCTCTCCAAAAGATAGAAGGGCAATCTTTGAAGAAGCAGCCGGTATTTCTAAACATAAATTTAGGCGTGATGAGGCAAATAAAAAATTAGAATCTGTAAATGATGACTTAGAAATTATCGAAAAAGAATTAGAATATAAGAAAAAAGATTTTAATCTTATAAAATCCTACAAGGATAATTTTCTAAAGCATAAAAATCTTACAGAAGAGATCAATCAAAAGTCTTATTTTTATCTCAAAAATAAATCATACGATCTGATTAAAAGGAGGGATAGGATAGATTTTGAGATTAGAGAAATGGATGAAAATCTTCTTAATCTCAAGGCTCAAAATAAAGAAATAAGCGAAAAATTAAGTCCTTTTAAAAAAGATTACGAAAAAGAAAAGGCTAAACTTGACAGGCTTATTAATGAATACAATTCTTATGAGAAAAATATAGAAAAAAATGAATCAAGCCTAAAATTAAATGACCAAAAGCTAGATTATGACATAAAAGATAAAGAAAGAATTGAAGAAGTTTTAGCAAGTCTTGCAACTAATCTAGAAAAAGAAAGCAAAAATCTTAATGAAAATGATGCTAAGAATGAAGGTCTTCTTGAATCTATAAATGCCTTTGAAAAAGATTTGCTAGAAAAGAAAGAAAAACGAAAAGAATTAGAAGAAGAGATCAAGGTCATCAGTGCTGAATTAGAAAAAGGAAAAGATTTAGAAAGTGAAATAAAATCCAAAATTTTAGACTACCAAGTTTTTGAGCAGTCAAGGGCAATAATAGACGAAAAACGAAAAAAGGACCTTGAAGAAAAAAGATTTAGATTAGAAAAACTAGATCAAGAAATTTCTTCTATAAAATCCACTTTTTCTAATCTTTCCGGGAAGAAATCTTCCATAGCTAGTGAAGTTGAAAAGCTAAAGAGTGAGATATCGACCATGGCAGACGAAATTAACTTCATAAGGCAAAAGCTAGAGAAAGATCAAAATACCCTTACGAACATAAAGTTAGATATGAAGTCCCTGCTTTCTGATTATAAGATTGAAAAAAACCTCTTAGAAAATAACCAGGGATATTTTTACCCTGTCCAAGATTTCCTAAAGAAGAGCAAAATAAACGGTCTTGGAGGATTTTATCTAGACACATTGGCCAACCTGATTTCTGTAAGAGAAGGTTATGAAGATATAATTGATAACCTTATGGGAGCTGGCCTTCAAAATATAGTCACAAAAACCAAAGAGGATACCAGAGAGCTTATAAATTTTGTAAATAGAGAAAAACTCGGGAGACTTACATTTTTACCAATTGATTCCATAAAATCTTTTATGAAAGAAAGGCCTCATGAGCCAGAAGTTATTGCCATGGCCTATGAGTTAGTTGGCTATGAAGAAAGCCTATCAGGAATAGTAGGACATTTTTTAGGATCGACTGTAGTTGTAAAAGATATAGATGATGCAATTAGCCTTTCTAAAAAAATAAAGGGATACAGGATTATAAGTTTAAATTTAGACATCATAAATACCTGGGGTTCCATGGTTGCGGGCACTAACAAAAACAAAAGAACCAATACCAATATCCTAAATAGAAAGAAGAAACTGCTAGATTTAGAAAAGTCAATTCAAAAGCTAAATATCAAAAAAACTGACTTTGAAAAATCAATCTATGAGTCTGAAAAAATCCTAACCGAAAGAAAAGAAAAACTTACAGGATTTAAAAATGATTTTGAAGAAAAAGCAAATAGTCTTGCTAAGATTTCCAGTGAATTAGAAAGAACGAGTCTAAAACTAGATTCCCTTAAGCAAAATAGAAAAGACCTCGATGGAAGTAGCCTTGACTATGAAGAACGTAAGATAGACTTAGACATAGATAAATTAAAAGAAGAAGAAAAAGCCTTATCTATTAGAATCGATGAGAAGACTAAGCTTATAAAAGAGAAAGAAAATCTTAACGCAAGCCTTAGAGATGATATAATTGGGCTTACAAATAAGATAGAAATATCTCAAAGAGATAAGAGTCTTATCCAAAATACCTTGGCAAATACAAGGACCAATATAGAAGATATAAGGTCTAACCAAAATATTCAGACTAAGCTTTTAAGAAAAATAAAGGAAGAGATAGAAAATTCTAATAAGAAAAAAGGAAACTTAATCAAATCTGTCGAGCTTTTCTCTAAAGAAAAAGACGGGTTAGAGACAGAAATCTCAAAGCTAAGGGCAAATATAAAGTCTAAGGAAGAAGAAAATAGCAAGCTAATTAATGAAAACGAAGACCTTGAAGAAAAGATAAGAGACCTTGAGATGAAAAGGGTCAAACTATCCTATAAGCTTGATTCTGCTAATGAAAATTACAAAAACTTAGAAGATGAGGTTAGCCCATATATAAGCATGAGACTTGATGATTTGAGAGAAAAATATAAGGATAGTGAAAACATAAATCCAACAAAGGCAGACCTTATAGATATACAAAAAAAGATCAATGAAGTAGGGTTTTTTACAGATACTGCCCTCGAAGACTTTGATACAATTGATAAAGAGCTTAAGTTTATAAATGAGCAAGTAAATGATTTAAGAGGATCAAAAGCAGACATAGAAAAGATGATAGTAAGGCTTGAAAAGGAGATGAAGGACGAGTTTTCCAAAAACTTTGCCATCATAAATCAAAACTTTACCAAAATATTCAAAATTTTATTTATGGGTGGAGATGCAAGACTTATTTTAGATAGTGAAGATTTCCTAACAGCAGGAGTAGAAATAGAGGCAAAACCACCTAGCAAGTCCCTTAAGTCAATCTCACTTTTATCAGGAGGAGAAAAAGCCCTTACAGCTGTAGCCCTACTATTTGCAATCTTTGAGCAAAACCCAGCCCCATTTTCTATCTTAGATGAGATAGATGCTGCCCTTGACGAATCTAATATCAAAAGATATATAGACTACCTAAAGGGTCTATCAGATAAGACTCAATTTATAATGATAACCCACAGGCAAACAACAATGCAACTTGCTGAAAAAATCCACGGTGTTACGATAGATGATGAAGGTATGTCAAAGCTTTATTCTATAGGCTTTGAATCAAATTGAATAAAGGGCTAAAAACAGTAAAATAATTAGGATAAGAAAGAATAAATTGCAGGATAAATTCTAGGCAAAGTATTTGCCAAAAGGAGGAAGTATGGCAATTAGAAATATAAGGATTGATGGCGATCCAATTTTAAGAAAAATCTCTAGAGAAGTAGGAGAAGTTAATGATAGAATTAGACTTCTTTTAGATGATATGGCAGAGACCATGTATGATGCAGATGGTGTTGGCCTTGCTGCCCCTCAAGTAGGTATATTAAGAAGGGTAATAGTAGTTGACCCTAGAGATGGTGAAACAGGTCTTGTTAAACTTGTTAACCCAGAAATAATTGAAAAAGACGGAGAGCAAATAGGTATAGAAGGTTGTCTTTCAATACCAGAATTTAATGCGACAGTAAAAAGACCAGAACACGTGAAAGTAAAATATCTAGACGAAAATGGAGAGGAAAAGATTTGGGATGCCCATGGTTTTCCAGCAGTTATCTTATGCCATGAAATCGACCACTTAGACGGTGTTTTATTTAAGGATAAGTATATAGAAGAATATAAAGCTAGTGATTTAGCAGAGGACACTAATGATTAATATTTGTTTTATGGGTAATCCAAAGTTTGCTTTGCAGACTTTGGATGTTCTTTATAAGGATGAAAATATAAATTTAAAGCTGGTTGTTTCAGGCAAAGATAAGAGAAGATCTAGGAATAAATTCAGCCCAACTCCTGTCAAAAAATACGCAGAAGATAATAATATTAGGGTTGAGACTCCAGATTCAGTAAATACAGAAGAATTTGTTAAGATGCTAAAAGATCTAGAGATTGACTACATTGTAGTAGTTGCCTTTGGTCAGCTAATCAAAAAAGTCCTTTTAGATAGCTTTGAAGATAGGATTATAAATCTTCATCCTTCACTCCTTCCCCTATATAGGGGAGCAAGTCCAATGCAGTTTACACTCCTAAATGGGGATAAAAAGACTGCAGCAACTGCTATGCTGATAGAAAAAGGGATGGATAGTGGAGATATCTTAGTTTCAAAAGAAATGGATATAGACCCAAGCGATGACTATTTTGATCTAGAAGAAAAACTAGGTGCTTTAGGCGCACAAGCTATCAGAGAGGCAATCCTAAACTACGATGAAGTTTATAAAAATAGGATAGTTCAGGATGATGATAAAGCGACCTATTGTACAAAAATTGATAAGGAAATGGGTAGGATTGATTGGAATAAAACAAGCGAAGAAATCCTAAACCAAATAAGAGCTCTAGTAGCCTATCC
>JBHWRC010000119.1:0-13728 GCA_043426375.1 Anaerococcus sp. | reverse complement strand
AAAACTATTTGATTATTTGATAGAAAAGTTTAGTTAATATAAATTATCATTCTTTAAAAATAACAAAATATTAAATATTGCAATCTAAGAATATTTAGGATCGAAATAGGCAAGTCAAAGGGAGCTGATTAGCTCTCTTTTTCATTTAATATGATATAATTATGTAAATAAATAATAACTTCTTTTAAGCGAGGTGTGAATATATGGAAATCAATTATAATGGAGTGTGGAAATTACTAATAGATAATGACTTAAATAAAAAAGATTTGGCAGAAAAAGCTGGCATCTAACCTGCAACAGTATCAAAGATGGGCAGGGGGAAATGGTATCTTTAGAAGTGTTATATAAGGTGATATAATGGAAAAATAGAATCGAGAAATACCGTAAACCTTTAGGTTTATCGAAACATAGACTTGGGAAAAAAGTGGGAAGACTGACGAGGATACACACTGCCGAGCGGCCATTCGGAATATTTGAGGATATTTATGAAAGTTGTGTTATGCTGTGATACAGATTGGCTTTTGTCAGAAGAGGCATTAATGCTTTATGCTCCCTGCATGTATCACCCCACATATGATCATTTCAAAGTACAGATGGAAGACTATTTGAATGAGCAATCGGTGAGAATATATATATGTGAGAACCTAGAGAAGAAAACAGGTATGATGGTTTTGAAATATTCGGGTGTTGCTGCAGAACTCATATTTAAGATTGAGATATGGAGTTATGAGGTAGTAGCAGTTTTAATTGAAGAAAATATCAAAGCTGCCCACTCGACCGCTTTAGAAAGCGGGAACTGCTCTACGAGGGGGGACGAGCAATCAGCGTGAATATACACCGTTTTATTGACGCTATTGTCCCAAGGCAACTTGAAAGCTGGAAAATATGACAATAAAAAGACTTATAAGCTTGTCATCTATGAAGAGTCAGGTCAAATTCTTCCAAAAAAGATTGAGTTTGCTATAGATATTTCCTTTGCCACAGGTGATATGATTTATTTAGTTAATAATTATTATGTACAATCTTGTTTATCTAAATGTGTAGCTTTTAATATTGACACTTACAAGCAACTTATGTTTGTATTATAAGGAGTATAATTTGAAATTTGTAGAATACAAAGATAGTGAAGATAAGAAAAAATTATTAGAATTTTTAGAAAATGCCGAGTGGAAACCAGGTCCTTTGACAGCTCAGACTATAAAAAATGGGAATTATGAAGAAAAATTTGGGGGTGGTGGTCTTTTCTTTTATTTAGAAGATGATCTTCCACTAGCCTTTGGATCTTTGGTTAAGGAGGATTATATCAAAAAACCAGGACTAGAACCTTGGATTGCTATGATTTATGTCGATCCTAAATCAAGGGGGAGGAGATTATCAGAAAAGATGACCTTATTTTTAGAAAATAAGGCCAAAGAACTAGCTTATGATAAGGCTTATATTATGACACAACACAAGGGACTTTATGAAAAATATGGATATGAACTTCAAGAAATAGTATATGGTAATATTCATGGAGAAGATTATTTGTATAAAAAATCCTTATAAATTATAGTAATAAGGTGAACTTGAATTGGTGTTCATCTCCTATAAATAATAATATAAACCCGATTAAAGAATTTAAATTTTTTAAACAAAGACCCTTTACGAGATTAATGAACTGACCACAAAAAGTTGGACTCAAAACCAACTTAGAGGAGGTCAGTTTTTTCATGACAAAATATAGTACAGAATTTAAGATGAAAATAGTACAAGAATACTTCAATAAAGAAGGAGGATATAAATATTTAACTGATAAATACCAAATTATGGATACAGAAGAATACATGCAATGCTTAGAATAATTGGTCTTGTAATAAACAAGGAAAAAGTTCAAAGACTAGTAAAAATAAGTCTGGGAATATACAAGTAAAAAACTTTACTTAAATCCTTTCTTGGATATGTTTAATGGAGAAATCATTAGCTATTCAATAACAACTTCACCATCATTAGAGGCAATAATAACGCCTCCTGAAGAAGGGATAGAAAAGACTTCAGACTGCAAATATAAAAGAATCTTTCATTCGGATCAAGGCTGGGCGTATCAATTAAAACAATATACTAATAGGTTAGAAAATGATGGAATTTTACAGAGTATGTCTAAAAAAGGAAATAGCTTGGATAATTCCCCTATGGAAAATTTCTTTGGGATATTAAAACAAGAAATTTACTATGGTAGAACGTTTAAATCATTTAACGAACTAAAAAAGACAATAGAAGAATATATAAAATATTACAATGAAGATAGAATAAAAGAAGAAGATAGAATAAAAGAAAAACTTGGATATTTAAGTCCAGTTGAATATAGGAAATTGAATGCAGCTTAGCTGCGATTTATCCTAGGGAAAATATGAAGACAAAAAAACCAGAGACAAATATTTCTAAATGGCTCTGGTATAATTTTTATTAAAGCCGTTTTATATCTTCGCTTTATCTATAACTTATAAAAATATCTATTGGACTAGACCAATAGATATTTTACTAGTATTATTATTTAATATATTTTTGCAATATTTCTTTATATAAGTCTATAAATTTCAAATATCTATCTATATATATAAATTCATCTACCTTATGGCTTACTTCTATGCCACCTGGTCCATAGATAGCAAAGTCCATTTTTTTGTTTTTGTTGAAGAAATTTGAACCATCTGTTGTACCTCTTGAAAATGTTGCAGAAACTGGTATCTCTTTTTTCTCTTTGATTTCATTTATAAAATCTTCATTAAATATATCTGGATTGTTGATATTTTCTAATTTGTTAGTGTCAGCACACTGTCTAATTATCTTTATTAATTTTGAATTTGGATTTGATTGTACTGGCATTGAAGATTGAGTAACTTCGAATTTTAAATTTCTATTATCTCCATTAAATTCATCTACTAATTTTTCTATAAAGTCTTTCATCATGTCATTATCAAACTCTGGTATAGTCCTTATATTGCCGCTAAAGCTTGCATTATCAGGTATAGAATTGATTTGAGAGCCACCTTCTATTTGAGTGATGTTAAATATAGTATGTCCAAAAATTTCATTTTCATAATTCTTGCAGATTTCTTCCATCTTATTTTTTAGAATATTTCTAAAATCAAGTAAATTGTCTATGGCGTTTACTCCCATTTCTGGCATTGAAGAGTGTGAAGCAAGGCCTTTTGAAGAAATTTTATAGTTGAATGAACCCATATGTGCATAAGTTATTTGTGAAATATTTCCTAGATAAGCAGGCTCTCCTACTATAAGAGCATCTAAATCATCTGCATATCCTCTATTACTTAAATCTTCGGAACCATATTGGCCAATTTCTTCACCCACAGTAAATAAAAGCCTAATTGTACCCTCAAAATTCTCCTCTGCTAGTTCCATAAAAGCGATAGTCATTGCCATAAGACCCGCCTTCATATCAGATGTGCCACGTCCATATAGTTTGTTGCCAACTATTTCTGCACCATATGGATCGTGTTGCCAATTAGAACTCTTGCCCTCGCTTACCACATCCATGTGACCTGTAAGTCCAATTTTTTTACCTCCATTGGAAAATTCTGCTACAAGAGACGCACGATTCTTATCGTATTGAATAAGCTCAGTTTTTATATTTTCACCCTTAAGCATATTCATCAAATATTGTGCAACTAAAAGTTCATCACCATTTACTGATTTGATTTTTATAATATCCCTGAGGGCTTGAATTTTTTCTTCTCTATTCATATAATCACTCCTTAAATAATATAATATAAATTTCATAGCTTATAAGATAATTCTTATCTAGAAGCTTAGTTAGAATTATAACAATAGAAAATTTATTACTAATTATTTATACCCAATTTTAATATTTCTTAAGATATTTTAGTATATTTGTATAATTCCAAAGAAAATAACCGTATAATTATGAAATAACAAATTATTTGATGTTATTATTATTGACCAGGCAAATTTGTACTATTAAAGTCATCAGAATATAAATATTATTGACTCTTTTAGTGTATAAATCTAATAGACTTAAATAAACAAAAACCCTAGATAGGAGAGATAAGTCCATAATATTGTGTAAAATTTACACAGTCTCTCGAAAAGGGAGTTGACCTTCCCAAACCCTTTAAACATTATATTTATCTTTTTGATTCCTATGTGGCAGGGACTACTTATGTTGAAAATATTGATAAAATTTACGAAAGTATAGAAAAAGGAGAAAAGCCAGTATTCTACCTGGAACCCGACAACGAACACGACCTCCAAGCTATTTCCATAGAGACATCAAGAAAAGAAAAAATGGGTTATGTCCGTCGTCAAGATAATGTTATTTTTTCAAGACTAATGGATGCCGTCAAAAATCTTTTTGCTAAAGTAGAGGAAAAAGAAATGCGAGGTAAGTGGGCCAGGATAAAAATAAAGATATATCTTAAAGAATCTTAGATGTGATATGTACTACAATAACGATTGGTTTTATAATAATTTATGTGTGAAAGATAGTAATGATTTTGATATAGAACCAATATCAAGAGAAAATTGTTTTATGATCGCAAGTAATATCAATAATAGCTTTATGATAGAAAAACTGTTAATAAACTAATCAGATTAGGGTATAAGTAATTTTTTATCTTTGGTGAATATGCAAAATTGTGGGAAGAAATAATTGATTGAATATCACAGGAAGAAAACCATATAGAAGTAGAAGCAAGCGAGCTTGATTTTATGAAATTGGCCTATTATCTTGGGGTTAATATATCTTTTAAAGATGAATCTATAAATTATTTAATATCTGATGATGAATACCTAACAGAATATATAATTGAAGATTTAGATGATATTATGAATGAAAATACCTTGTTTCCACCATCTGATTGGAAGAAATTTAGGGATGGATATGAATTTACTTACCATGATAAAGATGCGATTATAAGTATTGGAGGAAAACTTTTGATTGGTTTTTTGGGAAATAAAAAAATATTTTCTTATAAAGATAAGGGCATTAATGCTGGAATCTTTGATGGGAAAAGTTTTGCAGAGATTTGGATTGGCTCTTTATAAATAAGTTTTAAAAAGGACGGTTTAGGAAAGCATAGGCAAGTCTAGATAGATAAAATTTGTCTCAAAAACTTTTACTTACTGATGAATTAAATATAAAAACGATTTCTATTGACTAAATCATAAAAAGATTATATACTAGAAGTAGATTACTTATTGATTAATCTATTTAAAATTAATCAATCTATGATAGATAAGTATTTTCACAAAGGAGTTAATATGGATGAAGTAAAAGTCATAGAGGTAAAAAAGAGTATAGAGGCAGATAATAATGCCTTGGCTAGCCAAATAAGAAATAAATTAAGCGAAGAAAAAACCTTGCTTTTAAATCTAATGTCTTCACCAGGATCTGGAAAGACAACGACATTGGTATCTACTTTGACTAAATTAAAAGATAAGTGGAAAATAGCAGTTGTAGAAGCGGACGTCGATTCTACAGTAGATGCAAAGACTATCTTAGATGCAGGAATTGATGCCATTCAACTACATACTGGCGGAATGTGTCATATGGACGCGGTGATGACCCAACAAGCTTTAGATGAATTAGCGGGAGAAAAACAAGATCTTATTATCTTAGAAAATATTGGTAATTTAATTTGTACAGCAGGATTTGATGTTGGTGCCCATCTAAATATCAATATCTTATCAGTTCCTGAAGGCGATGACAAACCTCTAAAATATCCTAAGATGTTTGAGAAGACAAATTTGGTTTTGGTTAATAAAATTGATGCTATGGAATTTTTCGATTTTGATAAATCAAAGTTTGAAGAAAACGTATACATGAGAAATCCAAAGGCAAGAATTATTTATATTTCAGCAAAAACTGGGGAAAATATAGATGAATTTGTTAAGTGGCTTGAAGATGAGCTAGTTAAACATACAAGCGGTGCTTAGGTGTACTTATGCATGAATTAGGAATTGTCGTTCATATCATACGCTCTGTCGAAGAAATTGCTGAGGAAAATAAGGTCCAATCAATTAAGAAAGTTACTTTAGAAATCGGAGAAGTTTCAGGAGTCATTCACCATTACCTATATGATTGTTGGAAATGGTCTGTCGAAAAAACAGAACTACTAAAGGGTGCAGAACTAGTTATTGAGGATATAAAAGCTTTGACTTATTGTACAAATTGTGGACACTTATATTCGACTATCGAATATGCCAAGACTTGTCCTTATTGTCATAGTGATGAAACACATTTATATTGTGGTAATGAAATGAATATAAAAGAAATAGAGGTTATATAAAGGGGTGTAAGTATGGATAATTATAACAAGGATCCTCTAGCTGGATTTTATCCAGATTGGGTAGATGAGGTAGATCAGCCACGCAAGATCATTTTAGACTTGGGCAAAATGATTACAAATAATGTCAGGGTAAAACTTGGCTTTCAAAAGTTAAACAAATATGACCCTGAATATTGGGGATTAGCAACACTTTTAACTGATGAGCAAGCTGAAATTGCTTTAAAGATGAAGCTAAGAAAACCAAGGACAATGGAAGAAATCAAAAAGTTGACTGGTCTAGATGAAGCTTATCTAGAAGAACAGTTGCAAGAGATGTCCATAATGGGAATTCTAGAATATAACTGGGAAAATCCAACAAGGACAAAGCAATGGATTGTGCCAATGTTTGTGCCAGGAAGTGCTGAATTTACCAATATGAATAAGGATATTTTAAAAGAGTATCCAGAGATGGCTCGTTTCTTTGAAAGAATGAGTAGATTACCTCTCGAGAAGGTAAGTCCTATGGTGCCTCCTGGGGGAGCTGGTGTTGGTCTTCATGTAATTCCGGTGGAAAAGGCTATTGAATCAGAAAACCAAGCCATTTCTATTGAAAAAATATCACATTGGCTAGATAAATACGATGGACAATATGCAGCAAGTCCGTGTTCTTGCAGACTTTCAAGACAAGTTTATGACGAAGGTTGTGCAGATGATCCTGAGGGTTGGTGTATTGCCGTTGGAGATATGGCAAATTATGTTGTAGAGACAAATAAAGGTGGACGATACATAACCAGAGATAAGGTCTATGAAATTTTACAACAAGCAGAGGACAACGGTTTTGTCCACCAGATAACAAATATAGATGGTGAAGATAAGATTTTTGCTATTTGTAACTGTAATGTGAATGTGTGTTATGCTTTGAGAACTTCACAATTATTTAACACACCAAATCTTTCTAGAAGTGCCTATGTGGCAAGAGTTGAGAAAAAAGACTGTGTAGCTTGCGGCAAATGTGTGGAAGTTTGCCCAGCAGGGGCTGTTAAATTAGGACAGAAATTCTGTAAAAAAGATGGCCAAGAAATTGAATACCCAAGAGTTCCTCTTCCATCAGAAGTGAAGTGGGGACCACATATGTGGAATGAAAATTACAGAGATGATAATAGAATCAATTGCTATGATACAGGTACATCTCCATGTAAGACTGCATGTCCAGCGCATATAGCTGTCCAAGGCTATCTAAAATTAGCAGCTCAAGGGAAATTTAAAGAAGCACTAGCACTTATCAAACAAGATAATCCACTACCAGCAATTTGTGGACGTATTTGCAATAGAAGGTGCGAAGATGAATGTACGAGAGGAACAATCGACTCACCAATTGCTATAGATGAAGTTAAGAAATTTATTGCTGAAATGGACCTTAATCCTGAAACCAGATACATACCTGAAAAAATTGTTCCTTCCCTAAGAGGATGTTTCCCTGAAAAAGTAGCAATTATAGGTTCTGGACCTGCGGGCCTTAGCTGTGCATTTTTTCTTGCGAAAATGGGCTATTCACCAGTTATTTTTGAGAAAAATGAATCACCTGGTGGTATGCTACGCTACGGCATTCCAAGTTTTAAACTTGAAAAAGATGTTATTGAAGCCGAAATTGATATTATCAAGAAAATGGGTGTTGAAATTAAAACAGGTATTGAAATAGGTAAAGATGTAAGCTTGGATGAATTAAGAAAGCAAGGTTATAAAGCATTTTATATTGCCATCGGCTGCCAAGGCGGAAGAAAATCTGGAATTCCTGGTGAAGATTCAGAAGGCGTGATGAGTGCTGTTGAATTCTTAAGGACTGCTTTAGAAGACGAAACTTATCCTGTTAAGGGCAAAACTGTAGTCATTGGCGGTGGAAATGTTGCTATAGATGTAGCAAGAGTATCTGCTAGGTGCGGTTCTGATCAAGTAGAGATGTTCTGCCTAGAATCACGTGATACCATGCCTGCAGCTGAAGAAGAGATTGCCGAAGCCTTAGAGGATAAGGTCAAAATAAACTGTGGTTGGGGTCCAAAAGAGATCCTATCTCAAAATGGAAAGGTGACAGGAGTTGTATTTAAGCGTTGTCTATCAGTATTTGATGATGAAGGGAAATTCTCACCTCTATATGACGATGAAGATACAATCACAATCCCTTGCGACCATGTTATGCTATCTATTGGCCAGAGTATAATTTGGGGTGATTTATTAGAAAATACCAAAGTTGAGCTTGGCAGAGGAGAAATCGCCCTAGCTGACCCATTAACCTATCAAACATATGAAGAAGATATATTTGTAGGTGGAGATGTCTATACTGGTCCTAAATTTGCAATAGATGCAATTGCTCAAGGTAGGGAAGGGGCCATTTCTATGCACAGATTTGTTCAAGAAAATTCTAGCTTGACCATAGGAAGAAATAGAAGAGATTTTAAAGAATTCGATAAGGAAAATTTCTTATTAGGTGATTATGATAGGGCAGATCGTCAAGTTCCAGCAAATAAGAAGGTTGAAGGAGAACTATCCTTTAGAGATACATCACAAACATTCACAAAAGAACAGGTAATGATTGAAACTTCAAGGTGCTTAGATTGTGGGATGAGTATTGTAGATCCAAATAAATGTATAGGCTGTGGTGTTTGCACCACCAAATGTGAGTTTGACGCAATCAAACTCCACAGGGAAAGACCAGAGTGCTCAACTATGATTAAGAGTGAGAAAAAAATACCAACCTTACTATCTTATGGAGCTAAGCAAGCTATAAAAATTAAGTTTTCTAAAAAGAATTAAATATAAAGACTTGTGACTAAATAGGCCACGATAATAATAGAAAAAGTATCAACCCAAGTTTAGCTAAAACAAAGGGGTTCTATAATAAATCGTGTTGGTAGAAGTAAATGATACTTCTGTCAGCACGATTTTTTTGTAAAAAAGAAGACATATTTAATCATTTACCCTATAATTAAATTAACCACAACTTAAAAAGGAGATTAAATATGTCTAATAATTATTTTATTACAAATTTACTAAACATCAAAGATAAAAACCTAAATTTTTCTGATGGAATATACCACAAAGTTATTAAGGGTGTAACATATACAGTTCTAACAGCTAAAGAAGAAGGTTGGGATGACGAAAATAACAGGGCAGGCGAAGATTACAAATATTATGATAAGCTAATTATAAAAGACTTAGATTCAAATATTATAGAAGAAAAGATTGGCAGTCTCCACCAAAGCCAAGACGGGACATGGTGGCTTGCTTAGAAAAATGCAAATATAGATATATTCTTAATCGATTATGATATTTATAGGGCTAATTTGAACTGGTGGTTAGAAAAAACCGATATTTTCTTAAAGCCAGGATTAAGATTTAGGGCAAGCTTTGAAAGTGACCAGTCAAATATTTTAGAAAGTTTGTTTTTTATGATAGCAAGCTTAAGATTAATAGAGAAAAGTATCTGACAAATGTTGATTGCCTTATAAGTAAGAAAATGATAAGAGATTTTATGGAAAATTATAAAGTAAAATTAGGAGATGACATAGCTTATTATAGTACATTTTTCACACTTGAAATTGGCCATCAGTACTGCAGCGTCTACCACGGAAGCGAGATATATTTATCAGGTTTGAATGATGATGAACTAAAAAATGTTTTTGAGATTGTAAAGCCATTAAAAAAGTATTTGAAAATTGATTTTAGCTAAGGGGTTAAGATGATATTATATTTTTCAGCGTCTTGCAATAGCAAATATTTGGCAAATAAGCTTGGAGATAGGTTAAATGACGAGGTTGTCGATTTATTTGCTTATATGAGAGAAGGAAGACATGAGACTTTCATATCAGATAAGCCCTTCGTTTTGGTATCTCCTACATATTCTTGGAGGGTGCCGAGATTTTTATCAGTATATTTGTCTAAATGTAATTTTAGGGGCCTATATGGGATTAGGATGCCAGAAAATTATGTCATGCTTTTTGATCTAGAAGCTGATGAAGTCAATAGACGAATAATAGGAGAAAGCACTAGGGAAATTGAACAAATCTCCACTTATATAAAAAACAAAGAAACTTTTCCTAAGAAAAAAGTAGGACTTTTAGGAAAATTGCAATCAGCTCTTATAAACCCAATCTTTTTCAAATTTATTGTCAAGGATAGGGACTTTTATGCCACTGATAAGTGCATATCCTGCGGACTTTGCAAAAATGTCTGTGTACTAAATAATATTTCTTACGAGAAAGGAAAACCAGATTGGAATGGGACCTGCACCCATTGTGCAGCCTGTATTTCAAAATATCCTGTATCTGCGATTGAATACGGAAAGAAAACCCCAGGTAAAAATAGATACTTGCTTGAAAAATTAATTGAAAAAAGATAGGAGAGGTGTCTTGATAAGATAAAAGTAGCTTACATTTGTGTTCATAAATCTTGCAGGAGCCAGATTGCAGAAGCTTTAACAAAAGAAATTGCATCTGATGTTGTAGATGCCTATTCTGCAGGCACTTATTTAAAAGATAGAATAAATCCAGATGCACTAAGACTCATTAAAGAAATTTATGGTATAGATATGCTGGTAAGTCTGATGCAGAATTTATGGAAGTTATTAAGGAAATAGAAGATAAGGTAAATAAGCTAAGGCTTAGAATAATTAATGGTGATGTGAAGTAAAATAGGAATTTATTCATTGATAAAATTATCCCATTATTTTGGCTTATAAATCTCATAATAGGGTAAGAATATAATAGAAAAGCAAAAGAAAGGACTATTATGAGAAAAGAAATTAAAAGAGAATGGGATTTTGAACTTTATTTTAAGCCTGATTGTCCATATTGCCTTAAAGTTTTAAACTTCTTTAGGGATAATGACATCATTAGGTATCCATCATACAATACAGAAGATATCACAAGCGGCTATGAAAACCAAGATAAGCTTATAGAAGTAGGTGGCAAGGTCCAAGTGCCTTGTATGGTTATAGATGGCAAGGCTATGTACGAATCAGACGATATTATCGCATATGCCAAAGAAAATTTCCTAGAAAAAGCCAAAGAAAACAAGGCTAATAGGGAAGATATACTACACTAAACATTTTAAAAGAGTGGACAATTTATAATCCACTCTTTTTTATTTCCTAGACTCTTCGATTTTGACCTTTTTGCCAGCAACATTCTTCCCATCTAGACTAATTATAGCGTCATGCATAACATTTCTATCTACATCTACAAAGCTAAAAGAATTTTGTATCCTAATTTGCCCGATTTTTTTATTTGGTACATGGGCTAGCCTGTTAAGGGCCTTTATAATCTTATCTTTATTGAAATTATCAAGCTTGCCCCTGTTTAAAAACAAAGTTGCCATATTTTCATCTTTGTACTTGTTTTTATTATTTCTATTTTTCGTATTTTTATTTTCTTCTATTTTTGTATCAATCCCTGGGATGTTCTCGTGGCAATCTAGCTTAGAAGAATTGAGTTTGTCAGCTAGAAGGACTTGGCATATGAAAAATGGATCGTAGCCTTTTTCCATAAGTTTAATTAAGATAGAATTTTCTCTTTCTGGACTCTTAAAATCATCTAATTTTTCTACTATATCATCAACAAGCTTAGCTTCCTTTTTCCTATCCATTTGAATTAGACTAGGAATATGGCCTTCTTTAATCTGAGCCTTGGTATATTTTTCGATTGCCTTAAGCCTATTATTATCTTTGCCTGCTACTAGGGAATAGGATAGACCACTCCTGCCTGCTCTTGCAGTTCTGCCTATCCTGTGGACATAATACTCATCTAGCTGAGGTAGATCGTAGTTTATGACGAGATCCACATCATCGACGTCAAGGCCTCGGGCTGCCACATCTGTAGCCACAAGTATATCTATAGTGTTATTTCTAAACTTTTTCATAACCTGATCTCTCTGATTTTGCTTAAGATCTCCATGTAGACCATCTACAAGGTAGGATTTCTTGCTTAGGGATTCCACAAGCTTATCTACCTTTCTTTTAGTATTACAAAATATAATTGCAAGTTTCGCCTCATTGGTTGCAAGCAGTCTTGTAAGAGCTTCTTCCTTATCATTTTCTTTTAGCTTTATATAGTATTGTTCAATCCTATTTACAGTAAGCTCTTTTGTCTCAATCTTGACAGTTACAGGATTATCTTGGTAGATTTTAGAAAAATTTGTGATTTCCTTGCCCATAGTTGCAGAAAAAAAGCAGGTTTGCCTGTTATCATTAGTAGCATCCAGGATAACTTTCATATCATCTCTAAAGCCCATGTCAAACATCTCATCAGCCTCATCTAGGACAGCTATTTTAAGCTCATCTAGCTTTAAGACTCTTCTTCTCATAAGGTCCATAAGCCTACCTGGTGTACCTACTACTATCTCCACACCTTTTTTGAGAGCTTTGATTTGTTTGACAATTTGTGTACCGCCATAGACAGAAAGGATTTTTATCCCTTTCTTATATTTAGCCAGACTTTCTATTTCTTTAGCTACTTGGATACAAAGTTCCCTAGTAGGGCAGAGGATAAGGCCCTGGGTAATCCCATTTGCTTCAACCTTTTCTATAATAGGTATGGAAAAAGCTGCGGTCTTTCCTGTACCTGTTTGAGCCTGACCAATTAGGTCCCTACCCTCAAGCAGAGGGCCTATAGTTTTTTCTTGTATAGGAGAGGGGCTTGTAAAGCCCATATCTCCTACTGCTTTTAATATTTCTTCTGATATATTTAATTCTCTAAATTCCATTGATTGTTTACCTGTCCTTTTCTATTTGATAATCAAAAAAAGGCAGCCGTCATCAGACAACTGCCAAATACTAGTTATACTATACCGCCTTTATTTCAAAAAGCTCCTTATTTAAATTTTATTGGATTATTATAGACTTTTACTCTCTCTCCATCTATTTTAACAGTCTTGACACTTTCTCTAGCAACAGTATTTTCACTTTGTAGAAGAACTTCATTTAGTTCAAGAACTGGCTCAACTCAGCAGTCGGCATCTTTTAGGATTTCTTCCCATTCTGCTCTTGTTTTAGTCCTAAAGATATCAGCAAGTTCTTTTTTCTTCTCCTTATAGTCCTCACAAACGCAACCTGCCTCTATCCATTCTTCCTTGCCAATTATCTTGCAAAAGGTTTCGAAAAATTTTGGTTCGAGTGCTCCAAAGCTGTAGTATTTGCCATCTTTTGTTTGGTAGAAATCATAGAGTGATCCACCATTTAGGGAATTACCTTCTCTCGTTTCATTTTTATTTTCCATCATAGAGGCAGCTCCTGCCATGGTATTGTAAGGAATTACACTATCTAGGATTGATACGTCCACAAAAGAACCTTCTCCAGTTTGGTTTCTCTTATTTAGGGCTGCAAGGATACCTATAATAGCGTTTTGTGCCGATGCCATATCTGCTACCTGCACACCATATAAGACTGGACCCTGAT
>JBHWRC010000118.1:0-3888 GCA_043426375.1 Anaerococcus sp. | reverse complement strand
TGATTTACAGAATCATATACTTTTCTGTACCTTTCTGCCTTCTTAAAAAACTCTTCCCTCTCCTTGTTTGCCCTAGTAGTTTGAATCCTAATTTGATTTTCTCGCTCCTTAATATAAAGATCATAAGGCCCGTTAAAAACCATATGTCTAGGGATTTGTCGTCTGTGAACCTGCTCCAAATGAACAATCCTATTGGCGACTCTTCTTAAGAGCTCTGGATCGTGGGATACAAAAATTAAGGGAATTTTCATCTCTTTCATAAGCTTTGTGATAAAGCTTGCCGATTCATAATCTAGATCATTGGTCGGCTCATCAAATAAAAAGACGGTCGGCTCTTTTAGAAGTTCAAACAAAAGCAAAGCTTTTATCCTCTCCCCACCTGAAAGGTCCCCTAGTTTTAATCTACCAAAAACAAGGTCTTCATCAAGGCCAAATTGATCTAGATACTTATAAAGCTTATTGTAATCTAATAGGCTTATATCAAGCACTTGGTTCATGTAGCCCTCTACTGTCATTTCTAAAAATTTCTCATCAAGACTTTGGGGAAGGTATCCAATAATTTCTTCTTTTTTGTATATTTCTCCACTTATTTGAGCGTAATTCTCAACACTTTCCTTATTAATTATTGTCTTTAATAGAATTGACTTGCCATTGCCTTCCTCTCCAATTAGGCCGACCTTGTCTCCCGGATTTAGGGCAAAATCAAAATCTTTTAACAATTCTCTATCATCTTTAATTAAGTTAATTCCTAAATTTTTAATCTGTAACATATATCCTCCTAGGATGATATGCCACTTATGAATAATATTTATAAGTTTCCACAAAAAAAGTCCGTCCCAAGTGAACAGACCTATTCCAAAAGAATAATCTTATCCACAATATGGCATACCAAAACACGCCAAGGCAAACCTCAGCACAATCAGTATCAATTTCCATATTGCTTATAAAATCATCTATATATTTCTCCTTATTTGTTTATAACTTTACTATACTACTTTTATAATTTTTTCAATTAATAATTTTAATATTTTCAACTCCCAATTTTAAAATATTTCAACTCCCAGATTTTAATATAATGCCTTTAATTTTATAATTCAAATAAGCCCAGCCACATAGCTGAGCTTTTGATTTTAGTCTCTGAATTCTCCTGTTATTAATTTTGAAGATATCCATCCGTTTTCTATTTTTAGCCAATACCTGCCGCCGTCGTTTACTACTTCTTCGCAGTGGACTGTATCGCCGTTGTTGACGTAGCCTGCTACTCCTGAGTTTAGGTTTGGTTCTGTCCTGACTTCTCCCATGTGGGCGTCGATTTTTAAACTTTTGTTTAGAAAGTCTGATTCTTGGTAGATGTCTGTGTAGGCTGGGTTTCCGTTTTGGCCGTAGGAGTTTGTTCTTCTTAGCATTTCTAGGTCATATTGTTCTCTTAGCTCTTGCCTGTTTGCCCTTGCTTCTTGGCCGTCTGCCTGGTCTGTATTATCTTCTTCCTTGCCATCTTCTGTATCTTCTTCTGTATCCCTATCTTCTTTGGATTCTTCTTTATCTTCGCTTGCTAGTTTATCTAGCTCGTCGTCATCTGCCTTAAGTTTTTCATTGATTGTAGCAAGATTTTTAGACTCTGGTAGAAGTTTTGTATAAGTTGATGCAAGATTTCTTGCCTCTTTGTAGTTCTTATCCCCTACTGCCTTTTTGATATCATCTATAATTAGATTTTCAACTTCAGCTAGTTTTTCTTGTCCCTGTGTATAGTATTCGCCAGCATCTTCTGGGATTGCCTTTAGGATTTCGATTGCTTTTTGGTATTCTTTGGCTTTTATAGTTTCTTCACTTTTCTTGATAGCTGTTTGGTAAAGTTTTGTATCTTCGCTTATAGAGCTTTCTATCTGGTTTTTCCTTGCCATTTCTTTTTCTGCACCAAATTTGAAAAAGTATGAAAGTACTATAAAGATTACGGCAAAGGCCATTACAGATCCTATAATCATACCATAGGTCATTAGGTCCTTGTCTTTAGATCTTTTTCTTTGTCTTTCTGTGCGTTTTCTGCTATCTTCTTTATTGATTTTTATTCTTTCATTTCTTTCATTTTTATCGGTATTATTAGCTTCTAAGTCTTTTCCGCAAGACTCACAAACTTTGGCCCCATCTATGTTTTCGTGGCCACAATTTTTACAAATCATATATTCCCTCCCTTTTATCATAAAATATCGAATAAATATCTAGTCTTTTTATTATTATATCATAAATTACAGAATTTCACGCAAAAAACCGACTAAAATCCTAGTCGGCTTCTTGTTTTTATTTATTCAGATATTCTTTATAGAAACTTAGGTCTTGGACTGTTTCTAAAACTCCTAGATATTTACCATCCTTATCCCTTACTGCATAATAGGAAATAGCGAAGTCTACGCCTTTTATGTTCCTTACTAGCTTTAGGGAGTCCTTTGTTCCTGCCTTAAATTCCTTTATAAGGCCCCTTACAATAGGTTCTACTTGTGGTGGATGGCAGGAGTAAACTTCCCTGCCTAGGGATGATTCAGGTCTTTTGAAGGCCTTTTGCCCTTGGTGGTCGTTGTAGTAGGCGTTTATGTCGTTTTCATCTACATAGGTGATTTCTACCTCTAAGGTGTCTAGCATGGCTTCTAGTTGGTCTATTCTCATCTTGCCCTTGGCAAAATTTATGAATCCTTCTTTCTGAGTCGATTTTTTTGCAAACTCTTTTTTCTCATAGGAAACTAGATCGTGGTCATAATCGGCCAAATCATTGTAAAGTAGTTCTAAGTCTTCAGCACTTAGTGTTTCAAAGACTAAAGGATATAGGATATTTTCTTCCTTGTAGGTCATCTCTTCAGCTCTTTTTATTGTCTCTAAAGCCAAGTCCTTTCTTTTAAGCTTAGTCGCTTTTTTAAAATTATTTGCTATATCAATATCCACAGCCCACATCACATCTGATGGGCCTGGCTTGTTGTATTTGGCCTTTAGGATTGGATAGATTAGGTCTCCCTTTTTTCTGTAGTGGTTGAAGACCTTGTAGATGCCTTCTCCTACTTCCTCGTCATTTTCTATAGAATTTTTAACATCTACTAAGATTTCTTTGATTTTTTCATTGGCCGTTGAGAAATAGTCTAAAAATGATCCTTCTTCATAGGCGCTTGGATTTTTCTCCTCATGAGTTTCGCCATGAAATAAGGCAGAATGGACGTCACAGAGCTTTCTGACTTCAGCCTTATCCATACCAGATGCAAGAAGTTCTTCCTCGGCATCCATTATCTCAGATGAGGAAACCCCTTCGAAATTTTTCTTAAAGTCTTTTCTCACAATTTCTAAATCTTCACCAGCTGAAAGCCTTGTAAGATAGGATTTTATGAGTTTTTTCCTCTCCATAACTTCTGGGTCCTCTGATGAATCTATTAGGTCATAGCCCATTGCCTTAAGTTTTAAATCATAGTCAGCAATACCCATCATCTTTGCCCCACGTTTGACTGACATTGATTTTGCAAGACTCTTTACCATTAGAGGATTTTTAAGTCCTGTAAAACCAGCGCTTATTAGGTCTTCTTTTAATTTATCATTATCTTTAATTAGTTCGTAAACAGTTTTATTAATATCTATTATCATATTTATCACTCCTATTATTATTATACACATATAGATAATGATTATCAGTAACATTTGTTACAAAAATAAAAATATCAACAAAAAAAAGCTAATATAAGCAAGATTTTCTTATATTAGCCTTTTACATATGGGTTTATTTTACAAATATACAAAGCCAGATAGTCTTGCCCTGGCTTATTACCCTATGGATTTGGTGGGGATTTATAGCTAGGATATCACCTTCTTTTAGGTCTATGATATCTCCTTCGACTTCAAGCTTTGCCCATCCCTTTT
>JBHWRC010000117.1:0-8898 GCA_043426375.1 Anaerococcus sp. | reverse complement strand
GTTATGGTATAAACTTGGTCTATACCTATAAGATTTAAATCTCTTCCCCTTTTCATTATATCTTCGTAAGTTTCAGGATTAGATACTGTTGGTTTGGTATTTCCCATCAAAAGTACATTGGTATAACCACCTTTAAGAGCTGTATGAGAGCCCGTTTCTAAATCTTCCTTATAAGTAAATCCTGGATCTCTAAAATGTACGTGGAGATCTGTAAAAGAAGGAGCCAGGATAAGATTCTCACAATCTATAATTTCAACAGCATCATTTTTATCAAATGGATCGACAATAATCCCATCTTCAACATATATATCATTATTTGTAATCTTTACATCATCAAAGCCATAAAAGTTAGTAAAAATCTTTTTCATATTATTCTTCCACATCATAAATGTGGCCACAATAAGCACATTTATAGGTTTTTTCTTCTTTATTTATCAAAATAAATTCGCTTTGAACTTCTCTTTCACTTGTAGAAACGCATTTTGGATTTTGACAAGTAAGTATATCTGTAGCTTTCTTAGGAAGCTCTAATTCTAACTTTTTAACCACCTTTTCATTCTCAATAATATTTACAGTTGCTGTTGGATCTATAATTGAAACTGCATCTAAATTTATTCTTATATTATTAGCTATTTTTAAGATATCTTTTTTACCAAATCTTGTAGATTTTGCATTTAATATTATCGCAACCTCATCTTTTATATCTTTTAGGTCTAAAAGTTTGTAAATTTGCATTCCTAGACCAGCCCTAATGTGGTCTATTACTATTCCATCTTTAATACTTGTAATCTCAATCATTGTTTGCCTCCAATAATTTTATTATTAGTGCCATTCTTACATACATACCAAACTTTGTTTGTTTAAAATAAACTGACCTTGGATCATTGTCTACTTCTTTTGCTATCTCATTTACCCTTGGAAGCGGATGCATTACTATCATATCTTCCTTAGCTTGGCCCATCTTTTCCTTATCTAGAAGATAAGAATCTTTAAGCCTTGTATATTGGGCATCAGAATAAAATCTTTCTCTTTGAATCCTTGTCATATATAAAATATCTAGCTTATCTATAACTTCATCAAGGCTTCTTACTTCTTCATACTGGCTTTTTCCATCAAATACCTCTTCTTTTACATATTGAGGAAGCTTTAACTCTTCGGGAGAGATAAGAATAAATTTGTTGCCTTCAAAAAGATTTAAAACCTTGATTAAGGAATGTACTGTTCTTCCATATTTTAGATCACCGCATATACCTATCACATGGTTATCAAAGTCTTCCTTATAATTGCTTATGGTAAGCATATCTGTAAGTGTTTGGGTTGGGTGTTGGTGTCCTCCATCTCCGGCATTTATTATAGGACAATCTGCCGCAAGGCTTGCAAGGTAGGCTGCACCTTCTTGTGAATGGCGCATAGCTATTATATCTGCATATTGGCTGACAGTTTTAACTGTATCTTGAAGGCTTTCACCTTTTTTTGCTGACGATACACTTGCGTCAGAAAAACCTATTACCGAACCACCCAGCCTTAGCATGGCTGATTCAAATGATAGTCTTGTCCTTGTTGAAGGCTCAAAAAAAAGAGTCCCCAACAGTTTCCCATCTGCATAATGAGAAAAATTGGAAGGACTCTTATAAATATCATTTCCTAATTCAATAATTTCAAGTAAGTCTTTTTTAGTCAAGTCATGTGAATTTAATAAATTTTTTATAGAAATCATACTTTGTCTCCTAAGATTTTTTTAAACTATACCAGTATATTTCTATCTGTCAAAATTATAACTCATTAATCAAGTCAGAAATTGATTTTGTAGTAACTTGGCCTTTGTCAATATCCAAATCTTTTAATATTTCATCTATCTTAGTTTGGTTTGTAAATTCAATTTCCATATATGGGTATGGGTAGGTGTCCTCATCCCAAATATCTATATCAAATCTTTGTCCCTTGTAGATATACGAAATTCTTTCCTTATTGCCTTTATATTTAAGGTTAATTCCCATCTTTTCAAGAATTGACGTCATCATCGATACTGAGTCTATGTGTACAGTAAATTCATTGTTGATTCTTACTTCTTCGTCAGTCTTAACTTCTTTAAAGGTAAGCTCGATTGGTTGTTTTTTTTCACCAATAAAAGATTCCCTAATCCTTAAATATCCATTTTTAAATTCACCATCATCAGGAATGAAGGTATAATTTGTTTGCTTTTCTTTGCTAATTTTTTCGGCGCCAAGATCTATTAATTTGTTTTCAATTTCTGCTGGTATTATATCTAAAACTTTTACTTCTATTTCTCTTTGCATTATCCTATCCTTACTGGGTCAAAATCTACATAGTCGCTTGATACGCAAACTAAATTGACCCCTTCAAAGTTTCCTTCCTTAATCATTCTATGGCCACTACCATGTAAATGACCATATATTATTGTGTGCGCGTCATTTTCTTTTGCTAAGTCAAAAAAATCATTTAAAGACCCGTCTGTATTTATTGGTGGGTAGTGGAGATTTATTATAATCTTCTTATCCATATTAGAACTTTTTATAGAATTTTCAAGCCTTAAAAGTTCTCTTTTAAATATTTTTTCGTCATGATCAGTAAAATCTCTACTGTCTCTGCTTATCCAGCCTCTTGTCCCGCAAATTATAAAATCCTCAACTACAAAAGAATTATTCTGCAAAAATTCAATGCTTTTAAAACCTAAATTGTTTAGTTTATTAAGTGATGACCACCAGTAATC
Source organism: Anaerococcus sp. (assembly GCA_043426375.1). Lineage (GTDB taxonomy): Bacteria > Bacillota > Clostridia > Tissierellales > Peptoniphilaceae > Anaerococcus. The sequence continues at coordinate 6,167 of JBHWRC010000117.1, read as the reverse complement.
GTGGTTACCCTTCATCAATATTTTTTTCCCAGGTAGATTCTCGATTTTAGTTAAATCTATTTGTGCATGCCTTGTATCCATTGCCCAAGAAATATCACCCGGTATCAAAACTGTATCATCTTCTTTTATTTTGTTTTTCCAATTTGTGAAGATTTTCTCCTGGTAATTTTCCCAGGCTTCACCAAAGACCTCCATTGACTTCTCTTCTGTATAGTCCAAGTGAAGGTCAGCAAGAGCATATATCATATATCCTCCAATTGTATCTTATTTACATCTATATTTTCGGTTTCAAAAAACTCTTCTTCTCTCTTATGGCAAGTAAAGTAGATAATCTGCCTATTATAAGACTCATCTAAGAGTAAGTATAGAAACCTAATTAATCTTTCTATGTCATAGTTTATAAAGGCATCATCAAATAATAAAAATCCATCTAAGTCACTTTCTTCTACAAGACTAAGTTTCATTGCAAAGTTTACCTGGTCAAAAAAACCGCTAGATAATTGATCAGTGCTAAATTCAAAATTAGACTTATCCTTTATACCTAAATCCAGGTTCTTATCAAGCTTAATATTTAATAGAGATTTGCTAGTGTCATCTAAAATAGTTTTGATTTTATTATTTAATTTATAAATATCAGCCTGGTTTTCATCAGCTATCTCTAAGATGATTCTTTTTGCAATTTTTATTGCCTCAATCTCTCTTTTTAGATTATTAAGTTCATTAGTTTGATATTTTAAATCATCCCTTAAACCAGCTTCATCTTTTAATATGTTATCTACTGTCAGGAGTTGTTTTTCTGCTAAATGAATATCAGATCTTAGTCTTTTTATTTCATTTTCTAGGTTCGATATATTTTTAAGTTCACTAATATTATTATAAGATGAGAAATCAATTGAAAAATCTTCATCAGTTTCCAATAGGTTTAAATCCTGTTTTTTTAATATCTCAAGAACTTCACTTACCTTTTCTCTTTCTTTGATAAGATGTTCTCGCTTTAAATAGCGAGTCCTTAGACTACTATACCCAGATTGGCCATTTCCTGCATTGTGCCCATTAGAAAGAAAGAGTTTAGCTAAAAATGGAAGCGTAAAAGCAAAAACAAAATACTTCTTGCTAATAAGGGCAATTATTATTAGAGCAATAATCGCAATAGTATAGACAACTTTATTGTCTTTTATATTTTCTTTATTAACCTTATAATCGTCTATATTTACATTCTTTAAATCTTCGTATTTTGTTAGTTCTTCATCAATCTCAAATAACTTATCAGACCACTTTCTGTATGATTTAAAGTTCTCATCAGATCTTTTTAAATTATAAATACGATTTATTTCTTTATCTTTTTCATACTGATTTTCTTTTTCAGATAAGAGTTTCTTCTTTTCATTTAATTTATCAAAGGAATAAAAATAATCTTTTTTTATCCTATCTATTTCTTGGATTTTCGCCTTTAAATTTTTGACTCTCTCTTTTGTTAAGTAGTAAGGTTTGGTATAGGACCTAGTAGTCCCTATTGCCTTAAGTTTGTTTTCCAAATTCTCAATCGATTTTTTGATAGAAAAATTATAGTCTATATCATTTGATGCAAGTTTTTCTAGTATTTTCTTCTTATTATCTGAGCTCATATTTTGACTTTGCTTATTAGAAATCAAAGCTTTGTAAATGTCATAATCGACTCCCAAGAAGAATTTCCCAGGCATATTTAGGTCGCTTTTCTTAAATTCAAGTTTTTTATTTTGGCTTAAATTTAATATCCTATAACCCCCACTTTCAAAATCTCTATAAAGCAAATAGGTCTGATTGTCTTTTACAATTTTAAGCTCACCAGCATAGACATAGGAATCTTTCGGTCTATAGATTTCTCTTTTATTATTGTAGTTTATCCTAAGATTTCCTTCATCAAAACCATAAAACATTCCTTCGATAAAGTTCATAATTGTAGTTTTGCCAGATTCATTGAGGCCATATAGAAGATTGAAATCAGGACTAAAAGTAACTCTCTTGTCTTTAAATTTACCAAAAGATTTTATATTTAATTCCTTAATATAGGTCTTAGTCATTTTTGCTCCTATAGATTGCATCTAGACCTATGTCTAAAGCCAACTTCTCGGTAGTATCTAACTTATCCGTAAATTTTCCTATATATTTTGTTAATAGGGAATTTGGATATAGATCAATCAAGTTGAAAACTGAATCATTTTCAATAACATCTATTTCTAAATGCTCTAAATTCAGTTCTTCTTTTAGCTTATTTTTATTTATATTCTTGTCAATTCTTAAACGTAAGTATTTTTCCTTTTTGCTATCAAGCTTAGTTTTGAGATATGAAATCAAATCATTTTCATTTTTATAATCATCCATAGATAGGTTTATATCATAAAACTTCATAATGGAAGAATCTTTATGATAAATTTCTCCATTTTCATAAAGTAAGTATCCATAATCATAGATATCAGAAAAATCACTTGGTTCAATAGAACCTGAATAATAAACCCTTGATCCAAAATCTTCCCATTTGTGGATATGACCTAAACCTACATAGTCAAAACCAATATTTACTAATTTTTCTAAATTCAAGTTTAAGTAGTTTGACCTCGTATCATTAACAGTAGCGTGGACTAGCAAGATATTAAAAAAATCATCATCTAAGCTAATATCATAAGAAAAATCCTTATAAAAAATCCTGTCACTATATGAAATACCATAGATCCTTGTGTTTTCTATCTGATAGTATTCTATTTCATCTGTTGAATAAAGATGAAGGTTATTAGGTTTAAGCAAGTTAATCAAATCATCTTCATTGCCTATATAATCATGGTTTCCTGTAACATAGAATACATCCTTTGTAAAACCTTCAATCATAGAAAAAAGCTCTTTGTAATCACTAATTGTAAAGTAAGACCTTTCGTATAGGTCCCCTGCTATCAATAAAAAGTCAACGTCTTTGTTGTTTTTTAATATATTTTCAAAAGATCTTTTTTTATTTTCCCTTATTTTATTTGATAAAGACCTATCAAAGCTTAGACTATCCCCAATATGGCAGTCTGCTAGATGGATGAATTTCATATAAGGTTTACACTTTCTATAAGCTTTTTATCATTTTTTACATTGTATACAGTCAAAGATCCGTTATCTATCCAAAAAGAATGCCAATTTGACAAATCTTTTAGTATCCAAAATAGTGTAGACCTAATTGCAATACCGTGACTTATTGCCAAGATATTTTTTTCTTCCATAGATTTTTCATCCAAAAAAGATCTGAGCCTGTTGATTACATCTTGTCTTGATTCGCCATTTGGATAGGGGGTGTCAAAATAGAAATCTTTTTCTCTTTCAAAAAAATCTTTGTGATTTTCTCTCACATCGTAGATATTTTGGCCCTTAAAATCTCCAAAGTCCATTTCATTTAGTCTCTGGTCTATCTTGAAATCATTAAAGCCTAGTTCATAAGCTGTTTCTTGACTTCTTATGAGATTAGATGTGTACACTTGGTCTATTTTGTAGTTTTTTAACAATGATTTTGTTTTTTCTAATATATATAAACCCGACTTATCTATTTTTGTATCAGGTGTCGAGTATTTCTTATCAATATTTGACTTGGTTATTCCATGTCTTACAAAAATTATTTTCATTTTCCACCTCTTTTATCATTATAACAAAGTTTATTATTTTATCTACTTTTGGCCATAATAAAAGACGGTCTCCCGTCTAATATTATTCACCACTAGACATTGCCTCGGCCATGTCTATTTTCTTTAGCTTTTTGTGGATATATGCTAACATTATAAGTGATAGTAAAAGGGTAATACCAGCACTTACTATAAAGCTAAGTGGATGGAGCTTATAAGCAAGCATTATGTCTCTTGGGGCTACAACTCTTAGGATATACCTAAAAATCAAGTAGCCAAGACCAAATCCCCCTATTATTCCAATCAGAGTTAGGAAAAATATTTCTCTGTAGATATAGGATGTTACTTCTTTAGAATAAAATCCAAGTACCTTGATTGTTGCAAGCTCTCTTTTTCTCTCGCTTACATTTATATCTGTGATATTATATAAAACAACACTTGCAAGTATTGATGAAATCAGGGTTATGACTACTATTACAAGGTATAAGTTATCTAGTAGTGAGTCCATAGATGCGTAGGCCTTGCTTGTATTTATTACCGCCATTACAAGGTCTTCATTTTCTAGGTCATATATAATATCTTTTGGGTCCCCGTCTATATAGTTTGCATTTAGACTTACCTTATCTTTGGCTAAATCTTCATAGCTTTTATTTGACAGATATAGGTAGTCAGCAACGTAGTTCTCTGCTATAGCTCCTACTTTTACCTCTATATCTTTGCCATCAACTCTTACTTTAATCTTGTCATTTTCCTTTATATTTAGAATATTGCTTGCGTTTTCTGTAATAACGGCACCCGCTTTTTCTAAATCAATAGGATTTTTCTTATCTTTTCTTAGATTTACAAATCTTCCAAATTCCTTGTTATCTTCTGGTATGACAACTGATATATCCAAATCCTTATCATCTTTTCTCAAGCTTGCAGATTCACTTCTAATGGCAATGTGCTTATAAGGACTGATTTTATTATTATATTTTTTATATTCATCATCACTGGCTTTTTCATCAAGCATAGCTACTACCTTATAATTGTGGATTTCATTTTGCTGGATATTTGCAGTATCTTTCAATGAATCTATCATTGCAAAACCGAAAAATATTAAGGCAGTACATCCTGCTACTCCGAAGATTGTCATGAACATCCTAGATTTGTACCTAAAAATATTTCTGGCAGTGATTTTTTGCATAAATGACAATCTCATCCATATTGGCTTGACTTTTTCTATTAGTATTTTACTGCCTATTTCAGGGGCCTTGGCCTGAAGAAGTCGTGCTGGACTTTCTCTTACAGTTTCTTTTGAGCTAAAATAAACAGTTAGACCAACTAATACAGATGATAGGATTATTGATCCTACAATAACTTTAAAAGAATTTATATATGAGCTTTCAATTATATCAAAACCTGTAGAATAGGCATTGAAGATAACTTTTACAATCAAAGCCCTTCCTAGGATTCCTCCGATTATAGAACCCAATATAGTTGGTATCAAGCCATAGATATAAAATCTTCTAGCTATCATTTGGTTAGTATAACCAAGAGACTTAAGTGTACCATTAATAAGTCTTTGCTCGCTTATATATCTTTGCATAGTTGTAAGGGTTACAAGCATGGCAACCATGTAGAAAAATGCAGGAAATACTCTAGATAGAGAGTCCATATTAAGCGAGTTTTGATAATAGGTGTCAATTCCTTCATCATCAACAATTGTAATAACATCATATTCTGGATCCCTGAGTTTTAATAGGAGTTCTTTTTTATCTGCTATTTCTTTCTTTCCACCTTCTATTTTCTCTTTGGCTTCTCCCTTATTTTCATTAAATTCTTCTATACCATCTTCATAATCAACCTTAGATGATAGTAATTTGTTATAGGCATCCTCAAGCTTTCTCTTGCCATCTTCCCTATTATAATTAAGCCTGTCTCTTCCCTGGTAATATTCTGCCCAGCCTTGGTTAATTTTTATCTGATTTTGATCAATCTGACTTTCACCATTTTCTAATTCCTTTAAAGCAGAAGATTTCTTCTCATCGAATTCAATTCTAGCTTTTTCATAGTCTAAAAGTCCAGCTGATACTTCTTTTTCTTTTTCCTCAATTTCAGATAAGGCTCCTAGTAAGGCTTGCTTTTGATTTTCTAACTCAGTGATATTATCTGTGTTTTGACTATCTAGAGGATTTGTATTATCAGAAGATTCAATTTCTTGATCTATGTCTGATAGAGTATCTAAAGTATTTAATGACTTTGCATCATTGATAGCTTTTTCTATAGCATCAAGACTTGCTTGTAATTCTCTCTTCTTAGAATCTATCTCTTCTCTAGCCTTTGTTAATTCTTGATAATTGCTATCTAAAGCTTTCTCTGCTTCAGGAATTTCTTTGTTGTATTCTTCCCATGAACTTGCCAATTCTCTCTTTGCATTTTCTAATTCTTCTTGCCCGCTTTCCAAGTCATTCAGAGAATTTGCAAGTCTAATTTCTGCATTTCTAATTTCCCTGTTAAACTTAGCTTTTTCTTCTTCATACTTTCTAAAGCCATCAT
>JBHWRC010000116.1:0-7636 GCA_043426375.1 Anaerococcus sp. | reverse complement strand
TCGATGTATTCACCTGTACCGTATTTTTTGTTTAGGGCTTGAGTGATTGCTGCTGTTGTTGTTGTTTTACCGTGGTCTACGTGGCCGATTGTACCAATATTAATATGTGGTTTGCTTCTTTCAAATGTTTGTTTGCTCATTTTTCTCTCCTATATTAATTATTTGTTAATTACTTCATCTCTTACAGATGCTGGAACTTCTGCATAGTGGTCGAAGCTCATAGCATATGTTGCTCTACCTTGGGTCTTACTTCTTAGGTCTGTTGCATAACCGAACATTTCTGATAGTGGAATGAATGCGTCAAGTACGTGGATTCCGTCTTTTGGATTCATGCCGTCTATCTTACCTCTTCTAGAAGATACGTCACCCATTACATCTCCAAGATACTCGTCTGGAGTTGTGATTTCAACTTTTTCGATTGGTTCTAGTAGGACTGGACCTGCTTTTTCAACTGCGTTTTTAAAGCCGATTGATCCTGCTACGTGGAAGGCAACTTCTGATGAGTCGACTTCGTGATATGAACCGTCAAATAGTGTTACGTGTAGGTCTACCATTGGATAGCCACCAAGGATTCCGCTTGCTGCAGCTTCCCTAACACCTTCTTCAACTGGTCTGATGTATTCTTTTGGAACTGCACCACCGACGATTTTAGATTCGAATGTGATTCCTGAACCTTCTTCGCCTGGCTCAACTCTAAGCATAACATCACCGTATTGACCAGAACCACCTGATTGTCTTACAAACTTACCTTGAGCTTCAGCTTCTTTAGTGATTGATTCTCTGTAAGCTACTTGTGGGTTACCGATGTTTGCTTCTACTTTGAATTCTCTTAGAAGTCTATCTACGATGATTTCAAGGTGAAGCTCTCCCATTCCTGAGATGATTGTTTGACCTGTTTCTTCATCTGATCTTGTTTGGAAGGTTGGATCTTCTTCTGAAAGTTTTTGAAGACCGATGATCATCTTATCTTGAGATGCTCTTGTTTTTGGTTCTATTGCTACAGAGATTACTGGATCTGGGAATTCCATTTGTTCAAGGATAATCTGATTATCTTGATCGCATAGGGAGTCCCCTGTTGTTGTATCTTTTAGTCCTAATAGAGCAACGATGTCTCCAGCGTATCCCACCGGAATTTCTTCTTGCTTATCAGAGTGCATTTGCATGATACGTCCAACTCTTTCTCTCTTGCCTTTTGTTGCGTTGTAGATGTAAGAACCTGACTGGATTGTACCAGAGTAGATTCTTGCGTAGATTAGCTTACCTACATATGGGTCTGTTACTACCTTAAATGCTAGTGCTGCTGTTGGCTCGTCATCTCCAGGATTTCTTACTAGAGTTTTTTCTGGATCTTTTGGATCAACACCTTCAATAGCTGGTACATCTACTGGGCTTGGCATGTAGTCTATAACTGCATCTAGTAGTGGTTGTACTCCCTTGTTTTTGTAGGCTGAACCTAGTAGGCATGGGAATATTTTTTGTGAAATTGTTGCTTTTCTGATTGCAGCTTGCATTTCTTCTACAGTAACTTCTTCACCTTCTAGATATTTCATCATGATTGTATCATCTACTTCTGATAATTCTTCTAGAAGATATCCTCTATATTCTTCTGCTTGGTCAAGAAGTTCTGCTGGTATTTCAGATTCTTTTGGATGTGCTCCAAGGTCTTCAGAAGAGTATGTCACTGCTTTCATTGTTACAAGGTCTACTGCACCTTCAAAGTTTTGTTCGCTTCCTATAGGAATTTCTAGAGGAACTACGTTTGCTTTTAGCTTATCTTTGATTGTGTCTACTGCCATGAAGAAGTCTGCGCCTGTAGCATCCATTTTGTTGATGAAACAAATTCTTGGGATGTTGTATTTGTCAGCTTGTCTCCAAACAGTTTCAGATTGTGGTTCTACACCACTTTTTGCATCGAATAAGGCTACTGCTGAGTCTAGTACTCTTAGAGATCTTTCAACCTCTACAGTAAAGTCAACGTGGCCTGGTGTATCGATGATATTGATTCTATGGTTTTTCCAGAATGCTGTTGTTGCAGCAGATCCTATTGTGATACCACGTTCTTTTTCTTGGTCCATTGAGTCCATGACTGCTGTACCATCGTGGGTATCTCCGATTTTATAAATTTTACCAGTATAGTATAGCATTCTCTCTGTGGTAGTTGTTTTACCAGCATCGATATGGGCCATAATTCCTATGTTTCTGGTATCTTTAAGTGCTACCTGTCTAGGCATTTATCCCCCTAACTTTAGTATCTAAAGTGCGCGAAAGCCTTGTTAGCTTCTGCTGCCCTATGCATTTCTTCTTTTCTTCTTACTGCGGCACCCGCATTGTTTGATGCATCGAGAATTTCTTTAGAAAGTCTTTCAACCATAGTTTTTTCGCCTCTTTGACGAGCGAAGTTTACAAGCCATCTTAGGGCTAGTGTTTGTCTTCTTTCTGGTCTAACTTCCATTGGTACTTGGTAGTTTGCACCACCGATTCTTCTTGCCTTAACTTCTAGAGTTGGCATAATGTTTTCCATTGCTTGGTGGAAAACTTCAATAGCATCTTCGCCTTTGGTTTCTTCTACTATATCAAAAGCTTCATAAACTATTCTTGTAGCAAGGCCTTTTTTGCCGTCAAGCATAACATTGTTGATAAGTTTTGTTACAACCCTATCGTTATACTTGGCATCAGGCATTACCTCTCTTTTTGGTATATGTCCTTTTCTTGACACTTTTCTTCCCTCCTTTACCAATTATGTGTAATATCTTGAGTACTCGGTCATAGCCGTTAAGTGTGCACATATACCCTTTATATTTAATAGGCACATTATGCACTTATATAACTAATTACTAGCCTCTTTTTGCTCCGTATTTAGATCTACCTTGTTTTCTTCCTTCAACACCTGCAGTATCAAGTGTACCTCTGATGATATGGTATCTAACACCTGGAAGGTCCTTTACCCTACCACCTCTGATTAGTACAACACTGTGTTCTTGAAGGTTGTGTCCAATTCCTGGAATGTAAGAAAGTACTTCAGCTCCGTTTGTAAGTCTTACTCTGGCAATCTTTCTTAAAGCTGAGTTAGGCTTTTTAGGTGTAACTGTTCTAACTGATGTACAAACTCCACGTTTTTGTGGTGATTGGTTTGGTGTTATTCTACTCTTAAGAGTATTGTAGTTATAACCTAAAGCTGGTGTATCTGATTTAGATTTTTCGCTCTTTCTACCTTTTCTAACAAGTTGATTAATTGTTGGCATAATGCACCTCCTATTCTTTTAAATTTAATAAATTGGCATATTCTTGCCAATCCTTAAATATTTTACACGCATGAAAGCTAAATGTCAAGTAAATTCCTTTAATTCCAAAGTTTTTATCAATTTGGGTATAAATAAGGATAAGGAGAATGATATGAAAATTGCTATAATTGGTTTCGCCCTGTCGGGATTTACATTTTTAAAAACAATACTAGATAATAATAAGAATAAAGATTTGAAAATAGATATTTTTGAGAAAAGAAAAGAATACCCCGTTGGTCTTGCCTATGAGACTGACACTTTAGATAAGCTTCTAAATGTCAACAACAACGAAATGATTTACCCACCAGAAGATCGCTTTGACTTTACTAAGTGGATGGAAAAAAATAATAGGTTTCTAGATCCTGTTGAGAAAATGGCGCCAAGAGTCTACCTAGGCGAGTATTTCAAAGAACAAGCAGAGCCTTATATAAGAAATCCTAAAGTCAAAATTATAAATGAAGAAGCCTTAGATATTGATGTCAAAATCAGTAACAAAAATGAGTTATATATAGTAGGAAGTGAGAATTATGAGGGAGAATATGACCTAGTCTACCTTGCTACAGGTGCTACATTCTACCAAGACCCTTATGGGCTTAGGGGAATTAAAAACTACATTCCAAAGCCTTATCCACTTAGCCAAAACTATGAGGCCATAAAAGACGACGATAGACTCGCCATCTTGGGTACTTCTGCCTCATCCACAGATGTATTTAGGTATTTAACAAAAAATAAAAATCTAAATAAAACAATAGAATTTTTCACAGGTCCCAATGAATATAAGATTGTAGACATACCTTTTGAAGGAGATATATACGAATATTATTCACCAAATCAGGCTTGGATAGACAAAGAACTATCTGAAAATGGAGAAATATCTAAAGAAAAACTAATCAATACAATTGAGGCTGACTTCAAAAAAGCAGGCTACAAAATAGACTACGCCTACAAAACCTACAAAAGTCACAACCTTGAACTTTCTAGAGAAGCTATAGAAAAAAATGACCAGGCCCTTGCCTTTACAGAAGATTATTTCATCCAATTTGCCCTTTTTGTGGCAGATTTGGTTAATTATATGAATCCAATCGACCATGCAGACTTTGTAGAAAACTACTATCCTTACCTATCTTTTCTTGGTGGCAAAACTCCTTACGGGTCTATGAAAATGCTTCTTAAGGCCCATGATGATGGGAAAATCGACATTATAACCAATGCAAAGAAAATCAAAAAAAATGATGATGGGTCCTTTACACTCACCGGTGATAAGGTAAGAAAGGCGGATGTAATCATAAATGCGACTGGTTTTGAGATGGAACTTGAAAAAGTGGCTGAGAAAATTCCCCTATTTAATTCCCTAGTCAAAAATGAAATGGTAATGGCAGATCAAAATGGAAATTGTATTGCCGCAACTTGGCCAAGGCTAAATCCACTTAGCAAAAAATATGGTGTCCTCAAAAATCTTTTCGTCACAGGCATGATGGTAAGTCAAACCGACCTAGATAATAACGACGCTAGGTGCATCCAAAAAACCGCCATGACAATAGCTGAAATAATCCTAGAAGAAAATGGCCTTTAAGCTTAAGAATTTTATTTTTTATATAATCTCAAATCATTTTGGGTATAATATTAATGTTAAAAGAATTTTATTAACTAATTAAAAGGAGACGAATAAATGAATATTACATTTGCAGGAGACAAAGTTACTTTAATAGGAAAACAAGTTGAAGTTGGCCAAAAAGCACCAGCTTTCAAGGCTACAAAAAATGACCTTTCTGAATTTAACTCAGAAGACCTTAAGGGAAAGGTAGTAGTTTATTCTATTGCCCCATCTCTTGACACAAGCGTGTGTGCTATCCAAGCTAAGAAATTTAACCACGATGCATTAGACCTTTCTGATGATGTTGTGATTGTAACAATCACAGAAGACCTACCATTTGCCCAAAAAAGATTTTGTGCAAACGAAGATATCAAAAACCTAGAAGTGGTTTCAGACTACAAGGAAAGAGAATTTGGTGAAAAATACGGCTTCTTAATGGACGAACATAAACTCCTTGCAAGAGGCGTAGTTGTAGTTGATAAAGAAGGCGAAATAGCTTACGTAGAATACGTTCCAGAAGTAACAAACGAAGTTGATTTTGACGCTGCCCTTGAAGCTGTTAAAGAATTAGTTTAAGATAAGAATAATTAATAAAGATAGGAGAGTTTTATGGATTATAGAAGATTTGACAATAAGATTATAGCTAGGTTTGAAAGAGGAGAAGAAGTCCACGACTGCCTTAAGAAAATCGCCCTTAAAGAAGACATAAAGCTCGCCTCCATATCTGCCCTAGGGGCTACAGATGACTTTACCATCGGCGTTTATAAGGTAGATGATAAGTCCTATTCAGAGTTAAATTTCAAAGGTATTTTCGAAATCCTATCTATAAATGGTACTATTACCACAAAGGATGGCGAATATTACCCACATCTTCACATCTCTGTAGCTGATGATAAGGGAAATGGCTTTGGTGGCCACCTTATCAGTTCAAATATCAGCGTAACCTGTGAGATGGTCATTGATATAATAGATGGCAGGGTTGAAAGAAAAATGGACGATGACATAGGAATAAACTTATTTGACTTTGAAGATTAATTGTAAAAAACAAAGTCCCAGCAGATTTTATTTTCTGCTAGGGACTTTTTTAATTTTCTAAATTCAATATTTAAATCAGCTATAGAAGCAATTTGCTTTCGCCTTTGGATTAAAAAACCAAGGCATATTCTCTTTTCTTGATATAAAGGTAATAAATCGTAGAAATAATAAGGTTAGCAAGCCAACCAAGTGGAACTGAGTACCAGACCATTTCTATTCCTATTTTGTGGGTTAAGGCCATGGAAAGGCTAACCCTAATAAATAAGTTTACTATATTTGCAAAGGTAAATGCCCTCACATCTCCAAGTCCTCTCAAAATTCCATCTACGCAGTGCTTTGATCCAACAAGGATAAAGAAAAATCCGATAAAGTTTAGGTAGGCTGCCCCGGTTCTTATGGCAAGGTCTGAGGAATTTTCGTTCATAAAAAATGCTACTATGTCCGAATAATTTATTTTCACTACTGCTAAAACCAGAACACAATAAAATCCAACCATGGCAAGGGAGGCCCTAAGCCCCCTAGATAGCCTTTCTAATTTCGCTGCACCTACATTTTGTGAAGTATAGGAAGATACAGCATTCCCAAGACTTGTAATAGGCACAATTATTAGACTTTCTACTCTAAAGGCTGCAGAAAATCCTGCTAAAATTTCAACCCCAAAGGAATTTACAACCGACTGGACAAGAAGCTGGCCGATTGTAATTGTGGATTGTTGGATAATTGAAGGAATAGCCAAGTTTGACAGAAGCCTCAATTCCTTTTTATCGAAAACTTCTGTCTTTTCAGTTTTTATAGCTTTTATCTTTCTAACAAAAACTAGAAAGGAAAAAATCGCCGAAAGTCCCTGGGCAAGGAGGGTCGCGTAGGCTGCTCCAGCCAGGCCAAAATTCAAATCTCTTACAAAATAAATATCCAAGATTACATTTAACACAGAAGAAAAAATCAAAAAATATAGGGGGATTTTGGATTCTCCAAGGGCCTGGTAGAGGGCCGAGATTATATTGTACATAAACAAGAAAGGCAAGCCATAAAAGTAAATATTTAGGTATAAAACCGCCATATCAAGGATTTGCGCCGGTGTATGTAAAATTTCCATAAGATTTTTAGAAAAAACCAGGCCAAAGATTGAAAGAACAAGGCTAAGGGCTAAAAATCCTGTAAGCGAAGTGAAAATTGCAGTTTTCATCCTTTTGTAATCACGGGCTCCAAAATATCTTGCAATTAGAACCGAAGCCCCTGCCCCGCCGCCTACTCCAATACAGATAAAAATCGTTGTAAGGGCAAAGCTTGCCCCTATTGATGCTAGGGCGGCTTCACCCACGTATCTGCCTACCACAGCTGAATCAACCAGGGTATAAATTTGTTGAAATAATGACCCGACAACCATAGGCAGGGCAAATCTGCTAATGGCCTTAGACGGCGAGTCAGTCGTTAAATAATGATCCATAAAACCCCACTTTCTAATCCAGAATAATATATGGTAAAGATAAGAAAAATCAATGAAAAAACCAAACAAAAAATCTCCCCTTTAATTGGGAAGATTTCTTGTTATTTAGGTTTAGAAAGATATCTTAAAGCTTAATAGACTAAGGTCTCTGTAGTCATTCTCCTGTCATTAAGAAGCTTATTTTTTCTACTAGCATAGCCTTTTTTCTCGGTCAGCTTATTCGTTGTTTCAATAGCTACTACTGCAAACCTATCATTCAAATCTGAACAAGTAGACAAG
>JBHWRC010000115.1:0-2734 GCA_043426375.1 Anaerococcus sp. | reverse complement strand
TGCAAATGTATGTTGCAAAGATAGGGGCAAGAGAAGTTTTGCTGGGACCTTATCATTTATGTGATAGATTTTCTTTTCTTTGTTCATAATAATTCCTTTCTTAAAAGTTCTCAAATCTTTTTTATAATACCACAATAGGAGGTAATGTCAAAACTTTTTCACCCAGATGCTTTCCTTATCGGAAAGCTTTTTTTGTAGGGGGAATGGCTTTGTATATTTTTACGTATTTCCTTACTATCATTCTAATCATCAAAGCCCTTAAAATCACAAACTCGGCTTCACCTAAAACAGTGCGATTTTATCAACGGGCTTTTTGATTAGAATTTAGGTTGTGGTCTTAGGATGAATTATCACGGGGTTAAGTGTTACTTGGCTTGCTTGGATTTGTCAGATGTTTATGATTATTTATAATTCTAACAATTTTAAATGCTTTGTATTATCTCTGATATCAAAAAACAGATTAAATATTTTTAACTTTAATAAAATAAAGGCACACGTCTCGACTAAGCGCAGGCCAGCCCGTCGGCTCGTGGAGACGGAGAGAACTCCTACACAAATTTATAGCTAGCTTCGGTAATACATTCGGGATTTGTATATATAATGAGATCACATTCCTAATTTTCTCAACTAAAAAACCCGACCATTCGGCCGGATTTTTTATTTTAGTTCTTCGCTATTGAAGGCATCGATAATGTCATCTTTTGCCCTGTTTGCTTTTTCTTTTGCATCATGTACTGTTTCTTTGACTTCGTCTTTGTTTTTATTTAGTAGGTAGGCACTTGCGCCTACTACAAAGGTTGCTTTTGCAATTCTTGATATAATATTAGGTTTGTTTTTATATTTATTATTAAACATCTTGTTCCTTCTTCCTATTTTCTTTAGCTTCCTGTCTGTAAGGTTTGTAGCAAAGTCTAATGTACCTTTAGCTAGGATGAGTTTCTTTAATAATCCCATAAGAACCTCCTTTAAAAGTGTCTAATAATTATATACCCAATTTTAGTCTTCTCTAACAAGTGGCATGGACATGCATCTTGGGCCGCCTCTGCCTACTGTGAGGTTTGAGGAGTCTAGTTTTAGGACTTGGTAGCCTTCTTTTTCTAGGACATCATTTGTAACATTGTTTCTATCGTAGACTACTACCTTACCTGGGGCAATTGCAAGTGTATTAGATCCATCTGTCCATTGTTCACGAAGGGCTGCTATAGGATCGCCTCCGCCACATGGGATTAGTTTTACGTGATCAAGGCCTAGGGCGTCTTTTAGTAGGTCTTCTAGGCTCTTATCAAGTTGCTCTGATACTATTTCGCCATCTCTTTCTGTAAATCTTACAGCATGGAAGGTGGACATTATACCTGGGTGATAGGTGAAGGCGTCATGGTCGATTTGTGTAAATACAGTGTCAAGGTGCATATAGGCCCTTTCTGCTGGTATATTTACAGCCAATACTTCCTTAACTTCATTTTCACTATCTAAGATTAGATTGTTGGCAAGTTTTTTAATTGCTTCTAGCTCAGTTCTTTGGCTTATACCAACCATTACTAGGTTTTTATTTATATTTAAAATATCCCCACCTTCTATAGAATATCCAGAATATCTACCGTAGAAATCTCTTGTTCCACCGAAATCTTTATGGTATTTGAAGATATAGTCAGCGTAGATTGTTTCTCTACGTCTTGTTTTTGTGTGCATATAGTTAATTGAAACACCATTTGCTATAGTAGAGTATGGGTCTCTTGTAAAATATAAGTTTGGCATTGGATAGATTGCTGTGTATGCCTTGTTGCTTACGATTTGGTTTATATCCTTGAATCCACCTATTTCTTTTAGGGTTATGCCTGCCATAGTTTTTTCAACAAATTCCTTGGTATCTTTGATAGATCTAAGCAAGGCTTCACTTTCTTTGTAGATATTTTCGTTTTCAATCTCGGCTTCTTTGAGATATTGGCTTAAGAACTTCTCGCGCAAGCCCTCGTTGTAATCAAGAGTTTCAGCCATGAGGTCCTCTAGATAGACAACCTCGGCTCCATTGTCCCTAAGGATTTTTGCAAATTCATCGTGTTCAGCCTGGGCCTTGGCTAGGTCTGGAATGTCATCGAATAAAAGCTCTTCGAGTAAGAAAGGAGTTAGGTTTAGTAGCTCCTCACCAGGCCTGTGAAGCATTACCTTTTTAAGTGGCTTGATTTCGTTGTTAACGTTTACTTTTCCCATAACAATCTCCTAAATAAAAAAATTCTTAAAAAAAGGACTAGAGTTGCATTTTGTGCAACAAAAGTCCTTATTATCAACCGGCCTTATGAGGCAAGTATCTTTAGATTTCGTTTTCCTAACTTAATTATATCATGGTTTTATTCTATTTACAATACTTTTTGTAATAATAATTAAAACTTTTTAATTTAAGAAATTATACAATTACTAAAGCTATAGGGCAATTAATAATTTTTAAGGTCTGATATACTTATCTATATCTCTTCTAAAAATCCTTTGACTTCATCTTCGCTTGTCCTAAATGTGGTCACTAGCCTTGCAATTTTTTGCCCATCTTTTTCTCCTGTTATTTCGAATTGAGCGATATTTTTCCAAATTTTTAAGTTGTTTTCATCAAGTTTTACAAAAATTTGGTTGGATTCAAATGGGTAAGCATGCTTGTAGCCTTTTTCACTAAGGCCTTCTGCTAAGATTTTTGCCATCTCATAGGCGTGTTTTGAGCCTTTTAGATAGGTATCTTCTTCCTTAA
>JBHWRC010000114.1:0-2770 GCA_043426375.1 Anaerococcus sp. | reverse complement strand
TATAGATTTATCTTCCCTATATATACGTGAATATATGCCCCTACCTTTTATCTGCTCCGGCAGGATTGCTATAATATTTTGGTACATACTTGCTCCTTTCAGAGTCTTTTTAGACTCTTAGTGTACTATAATTGTACAATATCTTTCTTTTTCTGGCAAGATGTTCTTTCCGATTTTCCTAAGGGCGTTTTAGGGGAAATTTTCATTATTAAATGTAATATTATGTTAATAAATATATCTAACCAAGGGACCTCATACACATTCCACAACACTATGTTTAATGTATAGTATTCCATTGTTTTTTCCATAGAATGACTATGATTATATAATACAAGAAATCTTATGAATTCAAGACCTATAATTACGAAGGTATATTCTTATACTTGGTTTATTTTAAGTAATATTGCTTGTAAATTAATGGGTGTCTTGATAAACTAGCATAACATATTTTTTTACAGGCGGTCTTTTATTTCACCTCTTCTTATGCTATAATATCATAATCAGAGAGGATTTTTATGGGGTATTTTTTAAGGAACGAGCCTGATAGCGGATTTGATTTTAATATGCATCTTGTGCGCTTGGGTTTGATTTTATTTTTACTTATTATTTATAGATTTAGGAAGAAAGCC
Organism: Anaerococcus sp.; assembly: GCA_043426375.1. GTDB lineage: Bacteria > Bacillota > Clostridia > Tissierellales > Peptoniphilaceae > Anaerococcus. Next base: position 2,141 of record JBHWRC010000114.1, on the reverse strand, counting down.
TGGCTTTTGAAGAGTCTTCTTATGGCTAGTGTTATTTTGCAAGTAGTCTTGTATTTGTGGTACACTCAGGATCATAATCTGCTTTTGCACGAGGGCTTGCCTTTGTATCATTGTAGATTAGCCGGGATATTTTTACCTTTGTCTTTCTTTTTGAAAAAAGAGAAGATGATGGCCTATTTTTCTGACCTTGCCCTGGTGGGGACCCTGGTTGCCTTTTCCGTACCAGATCCATCAGCCTATGCTTGGCCACATATTACAAATATAACCTACATTGCCAATCACTACGTCCTTATGGCTTGTGGCATGCTTGTGGCTATGTCAAATCATAGGAGGATTGATTTTAGGACCATAGTGGGCTTTAGTCTTTTTATGAATTCGGTGATTTTTGCCTTAGACTTGCTCCTTGAGGCAAATTATGGATATCTTATAAGGGTGCCGATAGAGTTCTTCGCGAGCGTGCCTAGCCTTGTAGTCTTCCTTGTAATGACCTTGCTAATAAGTCTGATTATCTTTTTGATTGAAAATGTTAAGGAAAAAGTTCGGGACAATTGACTTATTTTTTCTATATATTATTAGCTAGCTAAATAATTTTAAAAATATAGGAAGGAGTAAGGCGACTTTCTAATAGGCAAGAAGAAATACGGCCTGTCCCAAGTTATAAATTTGAATATGTTTCAGATATACGAGGGATTTGTCCCTCTTTCTTTTTCCCTATAGTTCTTGCTTGCTTTGATCTTGCGCACAGAAAGAAAGGCCAGCAAGTTTAGCCTAGATTAAAAAGATGGATATTATCGATTTAATTTCACAAGTAGGTTTCCCAATTGTTATGAATCTGATTCTGATTGTCCAAATAAATGGCAAGCTTGATGAGATTCTTAGGGAAATCAAGAAGTAGGAGGACTATGACTGTAGAGAAAATGATTGATTTTGCCCTCTCCAAAAAGGGGAGGGTGGCTTATTCTATGTCTTATCCAAGAAGGCTAGGGCCAAAGTTTTATGATTGCTCATCATTTGTTTATTATGCCCTGATTGCGGGAGGCTTTCTCCCCAGAGGATCTCTTATAGGTAATACCGAAACACTCTATAAGCTAAATGGCAAGGTATTAAGAGAAATTTATTCTTATAATGATGTCAGAAGAGGTGATATTTTTATAAGGGGAATCGAGGGCAAGTCTTTTGGAGCGGCAGGCCACACCGGGATTTTCCTAGCAAAAGATAGGATTATCCACTGCTCTTATAGCCAGGGTGGAGTGGCCATAAATGATAAGAAAAATGGTCTTAATAATTACCTAGGTCAAAAAAGGTCTAATAGGGAAAGATATTTTAGACCGGTATCTGGCAAAGATAAGCTAGAACTTACCATAGATAGGATTGGCATGGCTATCATAAGAGTGGCTACAAATGTAAGGGCAGCCCCCACCAGGCTTAGCCCTATAGTAGCAGTCTATTACCCGGGTCAGAAAGTATACTATGATAGGCTAGTCGAAAACGAAGGCTATCTCTGGGCTTCTTATATAGGCAGGACCAGTGGCAAAAGAAGGTATGTAGCAATCAAAAAAACTTGAAGGAGAAACGAGCATGATGATAAAAACATCGGTCAAAGCTTAGCTTTTATGACCGGTGTTTTTTCTTTGTCTATTTTTCAAGTAGGCTTAATAGCCATAAGATTAGAAAAATCCAAGCTAAAGCCCTATAAAAAATCGATTTAAGGGTATAATATAGTTAAGAGAATGTTTATAATTAAATGAAAACATGGAGAAAGGAATTATTATGAAAAAGAAAATTAGAATATTAGCACTTGCAATGAGTCTTGCCTTTGTAGGACCAAGTGTAGCTATGGCAGCTGATTCTAATCTTGATTCTAAAATAGTTAACCTTGATAAAAAAATCGAGAAACTTGAAGAAGAATACGAAGTTCTTGATAGTACTTACAAAGATGTGAAGAAATCTTTCAAAGCTTATGTAGACAAGAATGGCAACTATGTCACAAACAAAGAAGCTTACGAAGAAAATCTTCTTAAGATTTCTAGCAAACTAGACCAATATGTTGGAAACACAGTTCCTTCAATAGAAGCACCTATGCTTGGTGTATATTTCTTAAATGGTGCACAAATTAATGGATACACTGTTCGTCCACAAAA
>JBHWRC010000113.1:0-15429 GCA_043426375.1 Anaerococcus sp. | reverse complement strand
TCAGGATTTCCCTGGTAGTTTTCTAGAATATAGGCAGGTGAAATAATCCATAAGAAGGGTTTGATCCCTACAAATAGACCGTAAAGTGCGATTAGTAAAAACATGATTGGCTCAAGAGTGGCCATCTTTTTCATCAAAAATTTAAATTCTTTCATATAGCCGAAAATTCGGCATCCTCCTTGGTTTTCTCTATGTAAGTCAAGGAGCTATCCTTACTTACTAGTTACGTCCTTCTTTTGTATTTCTCATTTTTGTCATCTTTCTTTTCTCCTTTCTTTAAACTTCTAACAATTTACCGCGATAAGGAACAAATGTCAATTTTTTATCTACCACAGGCAAAGGAAATAATTGTATTTTTGCCTTCTTTTCTGATAGCTAAGACCTTAAATCTTCTTATTTTATAGGTATTATCAAAATTGATATAGGAATTAATCACTGTGCCAAGACCTAAAACCTCTGTAATCCCAGCCTTTGTAGTAATAGGTAGGTTTGAATCGATGGCGTAATTTATCATCTCATCAAAAAGTTCTATGTCTATATCTGATGTAAAGTTTATAAGGGTTATGTATGCCTTATCTTCACTTAAAAAAAGGTTTGTTTTGATATTGCCATAAAAACCTTCTAGGAAAATCTGAAAGAGGATGTAGGCAGTGTTGTAATAAAGATTTCTATACCTAAGTTTTTTATCAAGAACAAGTTCTATTATATCTTTTTCGTATTTTCCTTTGACAGAAATAAGTTCCTTGCCCTTATTTTCCTTTACTTCGATAACTTCAAGTCCACCAGCAGTGAAGAAATCATCAAGCAAAAAATCATTACTTGGCATAAAAATTGTTTGATCGACTATAAGCTGGCTTATATTATTTTTAAATCTTTTATCTTCTATCTTTGCATTAAATGTAAGAATTTCTGGATATTTTTCATATATTTTCATCTTTTCACCTCTAATCTATTATATCATATGATATAATGAAATAGAGGTTTTTATGAAAAAAAGAATTGCCGCAATTCTCTTAGGTGTAATCCTTGGAATAACTTGCTTTATCAATTTTGAAAACTTAAATATTATCTATTTGGCCTTACCAGTAGGCATAATTTCTTTATTTTTTTATAGGAAAAATAAAGATTACGCCATTTTTTTCTTGGCAGTACTTTTAGGATTTTCTATGGCATCTTTTAAGCTTACAAGGATAAATCCTAAAGAAGCTTCGAATGTAGATATTAATTTTACGATCATAGATAAAAAGATTAGCCGAAATTCTTATAGGTACACCATAAATATTGACAGTACTAATGAAAAAGCCTTTATATTTGGGGAAGCTGATTTTGGTATAGGCGATAAAATCAAAACTAGGGGAGATCTAAGACTTGTAAATACCAACACAAATCCCAACCTATTTTCCTATAGAAAATATGCGATTTCAAGAGGGGTTGGCCTTGAATTTAAGGCGGAAAACTTAGATCAAGAAACAACGAGGGAGAGGTCAAAAAACATTTTTTTATCTCTTAGGAGGAACTTTACCAACTATATAAATAGGATCTTTAAGGAGAATTTATCAAAAGATTCTGCAAACTTTGTAATATCAGTAATCCTTGCTGATAGTCTTTTTGATAAAACTGATATAAACAAGCTTGGCCTTGCCCATATCCTTGCCGTATCAGGATTTCATATAGATTTACTTATGACTTTTTTAATTTTTATTTTATCAAAAATAGGCATGTCCTATAAAAAGTCAATGACAATTTCTTTATTGATTGCCCTTATTTATGCCTATATTATTGGATTTTCCTATTCAATCCTAAGGGTATTAATTGTAAATACAATTTCTTTTTTAGGATTTAAGCTAAGGCGAGGAGTCGATAGGGTCAAGTCATTGATGATTGCAGCTATTATAATTTTATTTATAAATCCCTTTGCCATTTTAAACACAGGATTCGTCCTTTCTTTTGTGACCATGCTTGCAATTTACAAAATATATCCGAGGGTTAAAATATACTTTAAAGAAGGCTTTATTAGAGATAGGCTATCATTTTCTACGAGTATCCAGATAGGAGTTTTGCCTTTTGGTGTATATTATTTTAGATATTTTAATTTTTTGTCAATCATAGCAAATCTTATAATAGTACCAGTATTTGAACTATCCATGTATTTAATTTTTGGGCTTATATTCTTATATCCAGTATTTAAACTTATACTAAAACCTGGTTTTGTATTACTAGATATAATGGTAAGTTCGATATTAAATGTGACCGAGTTTTTATCACAGACGAGTCTATTTGCAATAAATTTTATGGCTGAGAGTATCTTTGTTAGTATTTACTTATTTGTACTTTTTTTAATATTTGCTAATGTAAAGAATAAGAAAAATCTGGGACAATTCTTACAGATATCTTTATCAATAGTTGTAATTTCTATAATTGTTAGAGGACTTGATAAACCAATTGAATATCAAATGATAGATATTGGCCAAGGTGATGCCTTTTTGTTAAATGACAGGGGCAAGTATTATATGGTTGATGTAGGAGGACCTAAATATAAGGATTATGATTCTGGTGAGAGAATCCTTATTCCATATCTTAAAAGCATAGGGATTAAGAATATAGAGGCGGTTTTCATAAGCCATGAAGATGGTGACCATGCTGGCAATCTTGATATACTAATTAATAATATAAATGTTAAAAATATCATAACATCTGATGAAATATCTGATGAATTTAAGGGAAAATACCATCCAAAAATAATGAAGAAAGATGATCTAATAAAATTATCTGAAGGCAGGATCCTATGTGTTTTTGATGGAGAAGAAGACACTGAAGATATAAACGATAAGTCTTTGGGACTTCTAATTGAAATAGGGCAAATTAAAATCCTAAGTCTTGGTGATTTGTCGAAAGAATATGAAGATAAGTTAGACATAAGAGCGGATATATTAAAGCTTTCCCATCACGGGTCAGCTACCTCAAGCTCTAGATACTTTATAGAAAAAGTAAATCCAAATTCAGTCCTAATATCAGCTGGTAGAAATAATACTTATGGCCATCCTAGTAAGGAAGTTTTGGAAAATGTAGCTGATATTAAAAAATATAATACCCAAACTGATGGCCTTGTTACAATTAAATTTTATAAAGAAAAAGTGAAAATAGAAAAATATTTGAAAGGAGGAGTTTTTAGGTGAAATATGTAGAATTTTTCAAAGAATTCACTTCTAATAAAACATCTGGCATATATTTGTTTGATTCTAAGGAAGAATACCTCAATACAACAATAATAGAAGAAGCTGAAAGAATAATTAATATAAAGGACTTCAACCTAATAAAAATAAAAGGCGAGACAGATTTCGATACAATAAAAAACTCTTATGAAACCTATCCAGTGATGGAGGATAAGAAGCTAATAATTTGGCAAAATATTGATTTATCAAAAGATGGGGTTAAAAATTATAAGGACATATTAGAAAATCTAGCAAAAGACGCTAAAAATTTCCCTGAATACGCTACTTTTTTAATCTTTTCAGACAAAGCACCTTTCAAGGGTAAATTTTATAAGGCTATAAAAAAAGATGCGACTATAGTAGAGATAGAAAGGCTTAATAACAAGGAATTAAAGTCATTTATAGGCAAGCGATTTTTAAAAAATAATAAAAAAATATCAAATAAGTTTATAGATGAAATTATAAATAGATTTTCCTATTTGACCTATAATAGCGAAATAGATCTATTTGAGGTTGTAAATTCAGTAGATAGAATAATCTCCAATTCAACTGATGAGCTAATAACAAAGGAAGACATAGAAGATCAGTTAGACCAGGTCCTTAACCTAAATATATTTAATCTGACTGATGCTATAGCTAGCAAAGATTTAAAAGAAGCTATGAAGATATTTTTACTTATGGCAAAATCTGGTGAAGATCTTTTTATGATTTATCATATGCTTATAAGGCAATTTAGGATACTGACAGCTGTCAAAAGTCTAAGTCAAGCTAATTTTAATGATTCTTTTATAATGAAGGCAGCTAAAATCGGTTCATTTGAGCTAAGAAAGGCAAAAAAAAATATCAGAAATTATTCCTTGGATGAGTTGATAGATATAAATGATAGGATGATGGATATGGAAATCAGATCTAAGTCTGAAGCCTTTGATATGAAGGATGAACTTTTAAAATTGATTGCTTTTGTGGGGATTTAGGGAATTTAAAAATTGGATTGTACAAATAGGGATTGACAATCCATGCTGGCTTGACAGCAGGTAAAGCTTTTTCCGTGGCAGGTGCAGCCATTGTGAAGTTACTGTATTAAATCTTGTAATAGATAATTGTCAGAGAGTTAGGAGGATTTATTTTGCGTAAACCTAGATTAGAAAAGTTCAGAAATATACTATTGATAATAGCTATATTTTCGTCGTTTTTAAGCTCCTTGTACTTTTTTCTTAGGATAAAAAATTATCCGATAGCAATTGGTTTTCTTATGGCGTCTGTTCTTTTGATGATGTTAAGTATTTCACAACGTAAAAAATAAAATAACCCGATATGTATTAAAAGATAAAAATTATCATTTTAAATGGTCAAAACACTTGACCATTTTTTAAATCTACGATATACTCAAGGTGAAGATAATAAAAGACGCAAAAATACAAAAGCTAATGAAACTGCAATTTATATAGGAGGTAATATAGTTGGAATTTTCAGATGGAGAACTAATGGTAATGGAAGAATTGTGGAAAGGCGATGTTTTAGATGAAAATGGAGAAATCCAAGCTCTATCTTTATCAAAAATATTGATGGAAAGGCACAATATAAGCAAAACATCTTGCTACACATTTTTTGGAAGACTAGTAGAAAAAGGAGCCATAGCTAGGAGGTATCCTAAATATACAATTAGGGTCCTTGTATCAAGAGAAGATGCCCTATTAAACAAGCAAAAAGAAGCCTTTCACAAACTTTTTAAAGGATCACTTTTAAATATGTGTAAAACGTTTTTACAAAATGAAGAAGTCACAAAAGAAGAAATAGAAGAAATGAAAAAATTAATAGCAAGCTTTGACGAAGAGGAGAAAGAAGACCAAGAGGAAGAAAAGAATGACACTAAGTCTAACTAGTGCTCTTATACTCGAAAAATCTATCAAAAGTCTTTTCTTATTAGCTATAATTTTTTTAGTTAGACCAATCTTAAATAAAAAAGCCTTTAGGTCAGCAAGCATTGTTTTGTGGATTCTCTTATTAATCTATTTAATAAGTCCTTATGAACTTGAAATCGGAATAGAAAGTATAAAGGGTAATAGCATCTTACTTGCTATAACAAACTTTTTTAATTCTTCCTTAGGCTGGTTAGTAAATAAAATAGGCTATATATTTTTTAAACTAAACCGACTAATAGGTTCAGTTTTGATTTTTACTTACTTAGGAATAAAAATTTATAAATTCCAAAAAGTAATGAAAGGCTCTACCCCTATCCACAATACTTTGTGCAAGGAAAAAATAAGTGAATTTGGACTAAAAAGAAAAGTAGAGATTTATATCAATAACAATTTAAAAACACCCCTTACCTTTGGCATTTTAAGACCCAAGATAATCCTACAAGATCATATCCTAGCTGATAAAAAATTACTAGACCATGTTTTAATCCATGAATTAATGCACATAAAGAAATTTCATATTCTACTTAACCACATGATAAACATTGTTGCCTGCCTATATTGGTTCAATCCACTCTTGTGGTTAAGCTTAAAATACCTAGACCAGGACATTGAAATCAACTGCGATAAGCTAGTGGTTGAAAACTTAGGCGACACTATAAAAAATAGAAAAGAATATTGCATATCAATGCTAAAATTTTTAGAAATAGGAAGTAATACAAATAATATTGCTTTAAAATTAAACCCAAATAAAGAAAGGATACTAATTATGAAACAATGGAAAAAGACACTTACAGGACTGGTAGTATTTATATCGACATTTATATTTTGTTTACCAGCCTTTGCTAATGTGGCTGATCTAAACCAAGATAGGATTGATACAAAAGGTGAAATAGTCACTAATATTAATTCAGAATTTGGAGATAGGGTTCAAATAATAAGTGAAGATGAGTACGAAAAATTGGAATTAGGAGAAGTATCGAGAACAGGCCTTAGAGCAGCAAATGTTGATGAGAATATAAGATTAAAAAGATTTGCTAATATAGATTATAAATTTAACATGGATACTTGGACAGGTCCAGTTCATGATGGTTTTACAGTTAGATTAAAAGATATGTCTTGTTCCGGAGGAATTAAATATCAGGTAATTATTGAAGAAGATGGAAAAATTATATATAATCAATTTTTTGCATCAGACTCAATATTAAAAGTTAAGGCTAATAGGAGAAGCAATTATATAGTTACAGTAGTTAATCAAACTAATAAAACATTATCAGGAAAGGTGAAGATAAACTCATATGTAAGGTAGACAGGAGGTGAATTGATAATGAACTTAAATCCTATGAGGTATAAGAACGGTGATTAGTTTAAATGCTATATTCTATAATATAGCATGAAATAACGGATAGAAAAATAGATTATATTAGATTTTAATATCAAATATATTGAAGTTAAACAAAATTATATGAGGAGGTAAGAAATAAAAAGAAGACTTTTCATTTTATTATCACTAGTGACTTCCTATTATAGAAGTAATTAAGAAAAAGTTGATCTGACAAGTGATAAATCTGATATAGAGTATGTCTTATATTTATCAAGGATTAGAGAAAAATGTCAAGAGAAAATAAAAAATAATTATCTTGAAATTTAAGGCACGTCAAACAAGCCTAAAAATTATGCTTAAAAAAATTAAATAACAATTAAATAACAACTAAATATTAGGTATATAAGCTTTGTTATCCCTCAAAACATCAAAAATTATGTTAGTAAGTTTTCTAGCAACAGCACCAATAGCTGTTCCATGAGCCTTACCCCTTTGTCTAAGTTTATAATAATATACAGACAAAGCAGGATCCTTAAAAGCTACAACACTAGCAGAAAGCCAAATAGCACGTCTAAGATAAGGAGATTAATTGTTATGATAAACTAATTATTGTTGGTTTAGTTTATTAAAGAAAATTAGTAGAGACTGTTGAAGCCTACATTAATTACGACAAGCATAACACTATATATAACATAGGTAGGTGAATGAAAATGGAAAATAAAAATTGTAAAAAAATAGGAAATGTTTTTGGTATAATAGCGGGTATTATATGGTTTTTTTTAGGTTTATCACAACACTTTTTAGAAAATTATGTAAATATTCTTATAGTACTTATTGGTATAGCTTTAATTATTATAAATATCATGCTACTTAAGGAAAATACATCTGATTAATATGTGTTAAAGATAGAGTTATTTAACAAAAAGTAGGAAAATATGAATAATAATAAATTAATAAAAAGAATTGCTATATTTTTAGCAATACAAATAACCATTTTATCATTTCCATTTACAAATATAGGATATGCAGAGGAAAATTTTTCTGAAAAGTTAATTGTTGAGGAAAATGGAGTTTTATATCAATCAAAAGATCAGAAGGATTATTTTTTAGAGGTGTTTAAAGAAAATAAGTTTTATTATTTTTATATGGAAACTAGTAATGATGTGAAGACATTTACATTAGATAGTAAAAATAATAAAATTATAGAAGCTTATTACAAAAAGATTGATGATTTAGATAATATTATTGAGTATAAAATACCTTCCAATTACTATGTAAATGCTCTAAATCAAAATAAGTCTATAGATTTACAACCTATAAATAAGACTACAGAAGACATAAAAATTTTAGGTTTGTTTAATAATATTTTTAATGAAATTCAAAAAATGGAAAGTGTAACCATTGATACAACAGATATAATTTCAAATGAAGTGTTAAATGATTTAGACAATGAAAGCTTGAATGTAGGTATAGAGAAAAACAGTTCTACAAATGGAAATAAGGCAATCAGAGCAGCACAAAATGTTTATGGGGACTATATTTTTAATAGATACTTAGGTAGTGGGAAATATTATAATAAAACAGGATATTTATATTTTACTAGAACATTTGGAGCAACTAAAATAACGGATATATGGGTAGCAGCTGGACGAACTGTGTCTGCTATTAGTCTTTTATTAGGCATTCCTGCTTCAGGAGTAAAAGCAATAATAAGTCTTGGAGTATCAGCTGCAGGTTTACTTATATCATTAAAACCTGAGACTGTCCATACATACAAGACTATGGTGCATGACTTAAAGGAAGTAAAAGTAGGATCTTATTACCCTTATCGTTCTTTAAAAGACATAACTGGTGAGGTACAGATGACAGACTGGGGAGTTTCACCATTTTACTATAAAAAAACAAGATATAGTGATAATATTTACTCAAATAATCAAGCTATAATCAAAAGAGGTTGTGAATTATATTAAATCAACTGTAAGATAAAAGAGTGAATTTCTCTTTTTCTGAGGTATGACGGGCATGTTCTAATGCTGGGGTGAAAATCCCTAAAGAGTGTGTTTGTCAACGAATCTGATAGCGACTTGCAAGTTTTAGATGGCGACATTTAGGAGAGAAGAACGGGTAGCGAAATCGTGGCTTGACGAACATGAACAGAATATAAGGCGTAAAAGGTGGGCAAGTTAGCCTCAGATAACAAAGACCCAAAAGACAACCGTAAACTCAAGGCGTAAATTCTGCAAGTAAACGATGAAAGTATTAGAGCTTATCCCGTGAGGTCTCATTAGCGAAACAGCAGTAACAACGAATAGTGAGAAGTCAGCAGAATCCATAGTAGCGAAGAAGTTTCCGTAATGGAAATGGAGCGAAGGGAGGAACAATATTTATGGAATACAAGGAGTGACGTATTCACTCCTCTAGGTTCGGATACAAAAAGAATAAAGTTGAATAGTTTCATCAGAAATAAACAATATGATACAAGAGAATATTGAACTGCCGTATGCCGAACGGCACGCACGGGTGGTGTGAAAGGGGCTAGTTTTTAGCCCCTATTCGATTACAAATTTTTATTTAATATTAATCATATACGAGAGAGTAGAGATTGGGCAAAGTTTGTGACAGATTAGGGAAATTGGCCAAGTGTCTCTGGGTGGATAAATATTGATTTTTCAATTATTAAGTGCCATGAAAAAGACGATAGCTTAATAACCTATCGTCTAATTTTGATATTATTTCATTTCATTTTCTTCTATATCTTTTAAACTTATACCTTTTTCAGTTCTCCAATGTGTTCTGCCATTTGCATTAGTTCCTAATACAAAGGCAGCGGCATAGGATGGACTATTAAATAAGTAATTTTTATGTAGCCTGCCATCTACAATTTCATTATTTATAATGCATTCCTCCCTCAATTCTTTTATTGATTTTGGAATGGCGGGTGAATCTATAACATCTATCATGCTATCTTTTAGTACAACAAAACCTTCATCTGTTCTCTTACATTTTGCTTCTATTTGTCTATTTGACTTTCCGCTATTTCTGGACAGATATAGGATTAGTTCTTTATCTTTAGGAATACTATTATTCGTTTCTTTAGAAGATTTATCAATTATAGGAACAAATATTTTATAGCCTAAGACACCAAGTACCATTTTCGAATACTCGATAAAATCTTCGAGCTCTGATTCTTTCTCTTCAGTTACATTGCCTGGGTTTGGATCATTTCCATTTCTTACTTTATACCTATCTACATCTATAGCCATGTTGGTAAATTTATTTTCTAGATATGAGATTTCTGTTGGACCAAATGAATTGTTTTGTGTAGTTAACATGACTGCTTCAGAAAAGTAAATTTCATCTTTAAGGTGTTCTACAACTCTAAATAAAACTCCTTCCCCATTTTTTCTTATTCCAGCTTGGCCAACATATACTTCGTCATTTCCATCATCGTCCTTGCCAAATAAAAAATAAACTCCACTTTGTTTTAAATCTTGTCTATCTTTACATTTTTCAAGATATGGTCTTGGCACTTTATAGGCTAAACCTGTCCAATTTGATAAGGTACATTTTATCCTACCTGTAACTTCCCCATCCATTAAAAAAAGATTGAAATTTTTACTGTTTTTCATTTTACACCCCGAATGCTATTTTTAATTATATTATACCAGTTACAAATATTTTTCTTGGTTTATATCTTTTTTCAATACTTTTAATCAACTAACTTCAGGTTAATTTAGTATTTTATCTATAAATTTATAGATTTTCTTAAAAAAATCATAAAATAATACATTTTTGTGTTTAAAAGTAAATTACCTGGGTATATAATTAATAAGAAAATATAATAGTTTTCTTACTCACTGGCACAGAGCTTAAGAAAATAGAATATTTGTTTATAATATTATTTAATTTTGATGCTTTTGTGGTAGATTTTAGTCTTTTAGCTTTATGTATATTTTTTTGGCTAAGGATTATGGAAAAAGTGGTGGAAGATAAGTGTAAAAGTTTAGCCATCTGACGTTTTTTCATAGAATTTATCATGGAGGGTAAGTTAAGATTAGATGATTTTGTAAAAGTTTTGTCAGAATGATACTAATAAATGATATGATTTCACAATATAAATAGTTTGTAGTCTATTAAGCAAACATAGAGATGGAAAGAAAGGATGATAAAGAGTGATTGAACCAAAAACAGAACGCTGTGCCGGTGAGGATAAATAATCGACTTTGGAGTGTAAAGAAATTTCAGAGTCGATTTTTTTTGTTTCCAATTTTGGATTGGGATAAGCTTTTATAGTATAATTGATTTTATAAAACTAGAGAGGGAATCTTATGAATTTAAATTTTAAAAAGCAAATAATTAATGATTTTTCTATCGGTGAAGAAAAATTTAATTCAAAAAATAATATATTTACCTCAAATGAACCGACAGATGATTTTCTTTTCTATAATAGGTCAGATTTTTCCCTAATTTGTACCGACAATAGGGTATTTATGAGATCTGACAATCAAAAACTTATAAAAAAACTTGAAGCTACATACAAAGATTATCCAAGCCAGTGGTTTGCGGAAATTGCTAATATTAGAAAACTATCGTCAATACTAGCTGAATTTTATATTGAAATTGATAATTTTTTCCCTCTAATGACCTATGGTTACAAAAAAATCGAGACTTCAAAATTTGATTTTGTAAGGGTTGAAAAAGAGGATATACAAAAATTTAAAGGAAAATCTAAAATGCCTTTTTGTTTCGACGATGATGATAGGCTAGGACTTGCTTATTATGATAGAGATAGGCTTATAGGCTTGGCAGGGGCATCTGTATCTGGAAAATACCTTTGGGATATAGGTTTTGAGAAGTTTTATTTTGATGAGAATTATAAGGGATTAGGAACATATTTGTTAGAAGCCCTATCTATAATTGTTATTGAGGAAAATAAAGATATAAGCCCAATTACAGCCACACAATTTTCTCATACAAGGTCGATAAATACAGCAATCAGGGCAGGATTTGAGATGAATATCTGTATAACAGGAAAGATGCAATAAGCTGAAATTTTTTGGGTTTTTTCGTTGACAAATACTCACAAAACGGTAATTTATAAGGGTGGGAAAAAGCAAATTTTTGGAATGTAGCCAAGCCGGTAAGGCACCAGATTCTGACTCTGGAGATCACAGGTTCGAATCCTGTCATTCCAGCCAATTTATGAAGACTGTGGATTAAAATCCGCGGTTTTTTATTTTTAAAATTTTAATTTGAATATTATATCTTACTGATGATAAAATATAATACTTAAAAATTCCAAATAAAAACTGACCCACAGGCCAGTCCTGGAGTCAGTTTTTATCGGGATTTTAGTTTTTACTTATATTAGAAGTCTACCTTTTCTCCGTAGTATGCTGCGTGGTAGATTTTTTTGATGTCTTCTGGGCTTGTTTCTCTTGGGTTTGTGAGTGTACAAGCGTCTTTGAAGGCATTTTCGCTCATTTTATCTAATACTTCTAGGAAGTCTTTTTCTTCTATAACTGTGTTTTGGCCATCTTTGATATTTGCTGTAAGTCCTACAGCTGCGTTTAGTTTTCTTATTTCTTCTGCTATATCATCAATGCCAAGGATTTTTTCGATTTTTTCGTATTTATCACATGTTTTTCTGTTGTAGTCGATGATGTAAGGTAGCATGATTGCATTTGCTTCACCGTGTGTTAGGTGGAAGATTCCGCCGATTTTGTGAGCCATAGAGTGGACTATACCAAGTGAAGCATTTGTAAATGCCATACCTGCTATACATGAAGCTATATGCATTTTTTCACGAGCTTCCATGTCGTCGCCATCATCATAAGCTTTCTTTAGGTAGCCAAAGACAAGCTCGATTGCCCTAATTGCATATGGGTCTGTGAAATCATCTGCTGCAGTAGATACAAAAGCTTCTACAGCGTGGGTCATTACGTCCATACCTGTTGCTGCTGTGATGTGAGCTGGCATTGTTGCTGGGATTCTCATATCAAGTAGGGCAACTTCTGGAACGAAATCTGGGTGTACAAGTGGATATTTGATTTCTTTTTCTGTATCTGTAATTACTGAGAAAGCTGTAATTTCACTTGCTGTACCAGATGTAGATGGGATACAAATCATTCTTGCCTTGTTTTTAAGTGGTGGATTGTCAAAGGCAGCTAATCTTTCGAAGTCCCAATCTGGGTACTCATAGAAAACCCACATAGCTTTTGCAGCATCCATCGCTGATCCGCCACCGATTGCTATAATCCATTGTGGCTCAAATTCAGCCATCTTTGCTCCACCTTCTAGGCAAGTTTTAACAGATGGGTCTGGTTCAACACCGTCTATTATCAAAACTTCCATACCAGCTTTTTCTAGTTCAGCTTTTGCTTCATCTAAAAATCCAAATCTTTTCATTGAAGAGCCACCAGTTACAAGAACAGCTCTGTCACCCTTTAGGGTTGATAAGTACTCAAGCGCATTTTCTCCATGTACGATTGTATTTGGTACTGAGAATGTAGTGTATGTCATTTTTCCTCCTTAATACTCTTTGTTAGTTTATTAATTAACAATATCAATATTACTATACCATCCTATAATTAAAAGTAAAGATGTATTTCTTGCTAGTAGTTTTGATTTTATATTGGATGTTTGGGTTTAAAACAAGAATAGAGGAAAAATACTTTTATCAAAATGGGAAAAAATTAAAATAAAAGTATAATTAACCACAACTACACTAATACATTAAATTTAATGAAGGAGAATTATATGGGCTTATCATTAGCTATGAAAATATTAAAAAATCACCTAATAAAGGGAGACCTTAAGACAGGAAGCGAGATTGCAATCAAAATTGATCAGACTTTGACCCAAGATTCCACAGGTACAATGGCCTATTTACAACTTGAGGCAATGGATATAGAAGACGTGTCGACAGAAAATTCTGTGGCCTACATAGATCATAATATTTTGCAAGCAGGTTTTGAAAATGCAGATGACCACGAATTTATAAAGTCGGCTGCAGCTAAGTTTGGGGTCAAATTTTCTAAGGCAGGCGCAGGTATTTGCCATCAAGTAAACCTCGAACAATTTGCAAAGCCGGGTGACACCCTCCTAGGGTCAGATTCTCACACACCAACAGGTGGAGGTATGGGAGAGCTTGCCATAGGGGCAGGCGGTCTTGAGGTTGCTGTAGCAATGGCTAAGGGCTTTTACTTCTTGAAAGTTCCAAAGATTTATAGGGTAAATCTCACCAATTCTCTAAATCCAGGAGCCAACGCCAAAGACGTCATCCTTTATATTTTAGGCAAACTTACCGTTAAAGGCGGGACAGGATACATAATGGAATATACAGGCCCGGGTGTAAAATCACTTTCCGTGACGGACAGGGCAACGATTTGCAATATGGGAGCAGAACTCGGGGCGACCACTTCGATTTTCCCATCAGATGAAAACACAAAAACTTATCTAAAAAGCCAAGGCAGGGAAGAAGATTATATAGAGATTTCCGCTGATCCTGATGCTTTTTATGATGAGACTATTGAAGTTGACCTTGGAAAAATAAAGCCAGCGGTGGCCAAACCACACTTTCCTGACCAATATTCAGAAGTAACAAGGCTTGGAAAGATTAAGCTTGACCAAGTGGCAATTGGTTCTTGTACAAACTCTTCCTATGTGGATTTGATGAAAGTTGCATCCATTCTCGATGGCAAAAAAGTCCATCCAGATGTTTCTCTTGTAATTTCACCAGGATCTGCGACAATCTTAGAGAAAATATCTGAAAACGGGGCCCTTGCGACCATGATAAAGGCTGGGGCAAGGATACTAGAATCTGGCTGTGGGCCATGCATAGGTATGGGCCAGGCGCCAAAATCCGGTGGTGTTTCTTTAAGGAGTTTTAATAGAAATTTCAAGGGAAGGTCTGGAACGGCTGACGCAAATGTCTACCTTGCAAGTCCTGAAACCTGCGCAGCAAGTGCTGTTTTGGGCTATATTGCCGACCCAAGTGAGATTGAATACGAGGAAAATTTTGAAAAAGAAGTGAATTTTGACCATACAGACGCATATTTTATCGAGCCTGAAACAGATTTATCAAAGAGAATCAAGGAAACTATCAAGGGTAAAAATATTAAGTCGTTCCCAAGGGCAGAAAAGGCGGCCGATATCGATAAAAAGGTAATTTATAAGGCGGGGGATGGGATTACTACAGATGATATCTGCCCATCAAACGCTCATCTATTACCATTTAGGTCAAATATTGAATACCTTTCAAACTTTGCCTTCACAACCAAAATCGACGACTTTAAGAAAAGGTGCCAAGATAATGATGGGGGCATTATTGTCGCCGGAGAAAATTATGGCCAAGGCTCATCTAGAGAACACGCCGCCCTTATCCCGCTTCATCTAGGAATAAAGGCGGTTGTCGCTAAATCTTTTGCCAGAATCCATAGGTCAAACCTCATAAACAATGCAATTTTGCCCCTAGTTTTCGAAAGCGAAGCAGATTTTGAAAAAATATCTGAATTTGACCATATAAATATTTCAAAAATGGAAAACTCAATCCAAACTGGAGAATTTATCCTAGAAGACCTTACAAAAGATATAAAAATAAAATTACTCGGAGATTTTTCTGATAGGGAAAAGGAAATTCTCCTCGAAGGTGGTTACCTAAACTATGCTAAAAACCTAGACTTGGAGGACAAATGAAAATTACACTGATTAAGGGCGATGGAATCGGGCCAGAAATAACAAAATCCATGAAAAAAATCGCCTCCGCTCTAAAAATAGACATTGAATTTGAAGAGATAAACGCAGGCCTTTCGGTTTTTCAAGAGGAAGGAGTCTACATTCCCCAAAGGCTTTTTGACTCAATAAAGGAAAATAAAATCGCAATCAAAGGGCCAATTACAACACCTATCGGCCATGGATTTAGGTCTATAAATGTGGAACTTAGAAAGAAATTTGATCTCTTTGCCAATATCAG
>JBHWRC010000112.1:0-7373 GCA_043426375.1 Anaerococcus sp. | reverse complement strand
ATATTTATATTCAGCCAGATGGATTTTTCACAGGAAATATTTTTTAAGCTTACCCTAAGCAAAATTATAAGTGTTCTAGCTTTGATAAGCTTAGGATTAGCAGTCTTGATGGTTTTGTTTTTGAGATTCATAGTAAGGGTGAGCTATGAAAGGATGGTTTATTATGAAGAAGATTTTGATAATTGAAGACGATAGAAATCTCCAAAGAGAACTTATGGAATTTTTGGGAAATAAGGGCTATGAAGTAGTAAATATAGAAAATTTCCTTAAGGCAAGCGAGATGGTCTTAGAAATAAGGCCTGACCTTGTAATACTAGATATAAATCTACCAGGTATTTCTGGTTTTGATATTTGTAGGGATATCAAGGAAAAATCAAATATCCCAGTCCTGATGCTTACCTCTAGGGTAGGCATAGAAGATGAAATAAAGGGTCTTAAGATAGGTGCTGATGAATATCTTGCAAAACCCGTAGACACACGCAGACTTATCTTGAGGATGGAAAAACTCCTAGATCTATTTGATCATTTCCAAGATATAATAAGCGTGGGTGATTTAAAGTTAGAAATATCTACGTCAAAGCTTTCTTATAAGGATGCTTACCTAATACTTCCACAAACAGAAGCTGATATAATAAAAAAACTTATGGAATCCTACCCAGAAATTGTCTCAAAAGATGACCTATTAGAAGCAGTTTGGTCTACAATCTATATAGATGAAAATATCCTCCAGGTAAACATAACTAGATTGAGAAAAAAACTTACCAAACTTGGCCTTTATAATATCTACAACAAAAGGGGCAAAGGCTATGGCCTAGGAGAGATTAATGAATAGTACACTTAAGGAAGCCCAGGTTTTCCTTATTGGATTTATCAGCCTAGATTTAATATTTATCTTTTTAATTTACCTAATTGGACCAGAACTAATTGATAATTTCATAATTTTTATTATACTTTTTACAATCCTTGTCCTTGTTTTTAGTTTAAGGACTATAAAAAAGAGAAATGATAGGAAAAAGAAACTTTTAGAAGAATTCCTCATTAGAAATTCATTCCTATCAAAAGATGCGCTCTTAGAAGAGTTTGGATTAGACTTTGGAGAAATTTTTGATGATTTTCAAAAAACTATAAAAATTAAGGATAAGAGGCTAGAGGAATCCAGAAACAAACTTATTTCTTATAGAAATTTTATAGAAATGTGGGCCCATGAGATAAAGACACCCTTAGCTTTTTCAAATTTATTTCTAGAAAACCACAAAGATAGCCTTGATAGGCAAGTGGTAGATAAGCTAGGTCTTGCTAATACCAATATTGAAAATTATATAAATCAAATTCTCTACTATGCAAGGGTCGATGCTAGTAAAAAAGACTACAAAATGAAGGAAGTCAATTTAAGAGATACCCTTGACGAGGCTATGAAATCCTATTATCCGCTTATAGCTGAAGAAGGGATAATAATCAAGGAAGATGTGGGTGATGTTAGGGTATTTACAGACAAAAACACCCTAGTCTTTATCATTTCCCAGATTATATCTAACGCCATCAAATACTGTGATGGAGTTATAAATATTGAAAATAAGGGTAAGAACTTATATATAGGAAATGACGGACCAAAGGTTGCCGCCCAAGACCTAGCTTTTATTTTTGAAAAGGCCTTTACAGGAGAAGTGGATAAGATTCACAAATCAACAGGCATGGGACTTTATCTTTCAAAACTTTATGCTAAAGATCTTGGTATAGACATAGAGGTTGTAGAAAATAAGTACGGAAACTTTGTAATCGGTCTAAGACTTTAAATGAAAATGCATATTAACTTAGGTGATTAAATGGAACTTACAAGTAAATTTGAACTTTCGAATTGTAAAAACAAAACTAAATATGAGATTAAGCATAAAAATATACCCATAAAACTAAACGAAGACTTAGATGAGGCTATAAAATACCTCTTGTGGTATGTGCCAAATATAAACTCAGAACAGGCCAGGCGTGAAGACCTGCTTACCAATAGGGAATATGATGATTATATTTTTGTAGAACTTATGGAAGCAATGAAACTGAGAGATATGGATGTCTTGTTTACAGGTGAAATTCCTGAGCATATAGTAAAAGACTTTAAGGAGGGTATTTGCCTTAATGATCAAAAAATGGTCATGACCCTAGCTGATGGAGAAACAAAGACTATGAGTCTTTTAAGGCATATAAGAAATTCCATAGCCCATGGTAATTTCAATGTGGTAGAAAATCTCCTAATAGGTTTTGATATAAAAAAACTTGCTGAAGACAAAATCGAATACAGGAGTATTTTTAAAATAAATCCTAAAGGACTTGTTATCGCCCTTAGGAGAATTCTTTTTGATCTATCTAACGAAGAATTTATTTCAGAGGCTTTTAGAAGATCTGGCTATAAGGTAGAACCATTCCAGGAAGAGTATCAAAGAAGCCACCTATTTGACCTTTTTGCCAAAAAGAATGACAGGCTTTTTGCTATTGAGATTAAAAATTATAAGTCAACAGATAAGATTTCTGACGATATCATTCATAATCTCATAAAAGATTTTATGGGGTTGGGGGAAAGCTTCATACCAATTCTTATAATAAACTCGTCATATCTAACAGAAAGATCTAAAGAAAAACTCCTTAAGGCAGATGTGATAATTCTTGATATTAAAAATATCAAGAAAATGCATAAGGGAAGAGATATGGTGGCAGAAATACTTAGGGATAATTTAGTATTTAAAAGATAAATTTAAATAAATTGATTAGAACTTTTAATCATATCAATTTATAGTATAGTATAGTTACACCATAGACGGTAGACGGTGTATTTAGGAGGAATTATGACCGATATAAATAACAAAAATCAAGACGAAAAAGTTAGAAGAAATCGACCAGATAGAAAAAGAGATTTCGCAATTGAGAGGGAAGGCAAACTTGAAGCTGGCAGGAACCTTTCATGGGGCTCAATTATAGCAGGAGCTGTATCAGGTGCGGCAGTATTTACTGTACTAAGCCTTTTAACAGCAGCCCTAGGTTTTGGAATATTTTCAGCAAATTCTGCTAACCCATTTGCAGGAATTGGATTTTTCACAGGACTTTGGACAGCAATTACACTTATAGTTTCATTTTGCATAGGTGGTTTTGTAGCAGGCTATGCTGCAAGATCAACTGGTCTTTTACACGGTGCAATTACTTGGGCAGTTACTGTTCTACTACTATTCACATTAGTATTTAACGCTGTAGCAACTGCACTTGGAATTGCAGGAGATGCAGTATCAACTGTTGCCGGGGGAGCAGCTAATGTAGCAGGTTCTGCAATATCAGGAGCAGGAGATGCAGTTGGATCTGCCTTTGGAACAGCTATTGATGAAGTAGGAGCAAACCTAGAAGGTGTTGATAACGAAGAACTTCAGGCAAATCTTGAACAATATCTAGCTGATACAGATGTAAAAGAGCTTCAACCAGACTATCTAAAAAATCAAATAAAGGAAAGTAAGGATGAAATAGCTGCTTCTGTTAAACAAATTGCTTTAAATCCTAACAATTCTGGCGCAGAAGTTGATAAATTAACAAAATCACTAGCTAAAAGAGCTGAAGCAATTACAAATGCAGCTGATGAAGATGCAATAGCAAGTGCGGTGGCAGAAAATTCAGACCTCTCTGAAGAAGAAGCTAAAGAAATTGGTAAAAACATCTATGACCAACTAGATAAAGCTTCAGTAGAAGCAAGCAAGTCTTTAGACGAAGCATCTAATAAAATAAACGAACTTGCCAAAGAAGCAGAAATCACAGTAGATGAAACTGTAGATAAGGCAAAAGATACTGCTGATAAGGCATCGAATAAGACTTCAATCGGTGCAGTTCTTACTTTCTTAGGCCTAATTGCAGCGCTTGCAATATCTGCAATTGCTGGTAGAAAAGGTGAAGAATTCGCTGTAAAAAACTACAGATAAGCTAATTAAAATAGACCCCGCTGGGTCTATTTTTTGTGTCTATAATAATTTTATATATGGCCTTATCTAATACAAAAAACCACCTGACGATCAGGTGGAAAATCTATCCAATTATAGATAGCATGGATGATATCGGATATTTGGAATTTATTCTTTGATTGTATTGTAGATACCTGTTTTGTACATTAGTCCTAGAAGTATTTACAGAAATTACAAGGCCAGAGTGGTCTAGGACAAAAAAGCTTGGCCTAAATTCGTAGATCCTGTCTTCTATAGTTGGATTAGGATCTAGGGCATTTTTAACAGTATAGGCGTTTGATGATTCTTTTAAAATTGAAGCAAGCTTGATTGCTTCATTGGCTGTAGCTGAATTTGTAAGGATGTAGATATTCCTACTTGCAAAGGTAGGATCTTTAGTGATTTTAAGGGAGACCTGGTCATAGTAGATATAATCATCTAGGCTAAAGTTTTCTACATTTTCTTTGTATTTGCTAGAAAGATTTTTGACTAGGGCCGTTTGGTATGGGGAAGACTCGCCTTCTTTTATATCTTTAAGGTCATTTGCTAAAAGATTGCCCCTATAAAAGATTATATCGTCCTTACTGTAGTCTTGGTGGATAAAATATTTGGCAAATTCATTTACAAATATATTGTTAAGTGAATTGTTGTCAGATAGGTCAAGGATCATCGTAGAAATGCCTGGAGTAGAGGTTACAGCCTTAATAATTTCGTTGATTGTTTTTTCTAAGTCTTTTGTTTTGAAATTAGGTAGGCTTACCCTTAGTACAGTACCATTTTCTATACCCACACTGACTTCTGCATTGTTTTTATCCTTGATAATTCTCTTATAGCGGTTGACTACTTGCGGATTTTCTAGGACGGTCTTGATATTTGATTCTTGTTTATTTTTGTAATAGTTAAATAAATCATCGTAGGAATCCTTATCCATAACCTTTGTATAGGAATCATTCAAAATAGCCAAATACTCACCTAGGATAAGGAAGAATTCCTGGTCAGTTTTTGAAGATTTGATCTTCTTTCTGTACTCATCTGATTTTTGGTTGAATTCTTCAAAGGCTTCTCTGTTAGACTTATCTACTGCAAAGTTTTTAATAATGTTATCATAAAGTATATCAAAGTCAGAATTTTTCTCCGCACTTGTAAGGCTTCTACCTTCAGTAGATGAGACAAAAGATGTATTTGATAGGTCCTCTAAAACCTCATCCCTAAATTTTGGATAGCCCATCTGGCCGTAGGTATTTAGTTTTTTATAAATTAGAAAACTTGGGATAATTATTATTAGACACAAAATTAGGACAAGGCTAATCCTTCTTCGCTTGTAGAGTCTTTCTTTTTCTCGCCTTTGTCTTTTGCGTCTAGCAATTTCCCTTAAGGACATATCTCTATTTTCTTTTACAATTCTAATTTGTCTAGGATTTTTACTTGATTTTTGATTTCTTTTATCAGTAGATCTCTTAGACTTACTTCTCTTTCTTCTTGTCATTGTTATTCCTGTTATTTTTTTCAAATATTATTGCAAAATCGCTTCCAAATCCGAGTGCGGATTTCACCTTGATTTTTCCTGACAGGGCATCTACGAAGTTTTTAGTTATAGCAAGACCCAGGCCAACTCCATTATCTTTGGTATTTCTTGCATCTTCTATCCTATAAAACCTCTCAAATATCCTCGGTATATCATCTTCTTCTATACCGATTCCTGTATCAATAACATTTATTATTATTTCCTTATCAGTCTCCCTAAGGTGGATATCAATTTCTCCATCCTTATCAATAGCCTTTATAGCATTCGAAATCAAATTTTGAATGATTTGGCTAAGTTTATCCCTATCAGTGTTTAAAATAACATCTCTGTCTAGGTGGGTATTTATTGTGATATTATTAAGCCTTGCCTTGGCTAAGAATGACTTGGAAATATTTCCTATTAGTTCTGTTATATTTACCTCGGATTTTGACAAAATTGCATAGGATACATTTTCATCAAAGGTATTTTTAAGTCCAACTATGAGACTTTCAAGTCTAACTATTTCGTTAGATAAGATATCTAATGTGGGCTCATCTACATCTATAACTCCATCTCTCATACCCTCGATGTAGAGTTTAAGATTAGTTAGGGGTGTCCTTAGCTCGTGGGAGATATCTTGAGCATATTGCTTTCTTATTGATTCTTGCCTTTTTAGATTTGATGCAAGAAAATTTATATTATCCTTTAAGATTTCTATTTCTTTTATATCTGTATCTTCTACAATATAATTGTAGTCGCCTTCTTTGATTGCAAGAGTCGATTCACCAATAGAAGATATAGGCTTTGATATATTTGTTGAAAGGATAAGGGATATAACTGTACCTATTACAAGGGAGATTGCTATAGCATATACAACTGCCTGGGTGAAGTTTCTTTTCATCTCATTGACACCAGTATAGTCTCTGTTGTAGTAAATCTCGATTTTACCTGCCTTAGAGTTGTTATTTTCATCTATAAAATTATATTCCTTGGTAAATATCTTGGAATTATCACTCTTGTCACGGCCTTTCAGGTTTTTAATTAGCTTATCATTTTCGTCATAGTAGATGATGTCTACTTTTTGATCAATGGCCATGTTTGATAAATAATCCCACATCAAAGATCCACTAATGTTTGGATCGTTATTTAATCTTGTAAATTGTTCTACAACTTCCTTTGGTCTTTTATCATCAATTGCCTTGAAGAGGTCGTTGTAGTTTATTGTGACAAGTAGAGTAACAAGGATAGAAAAAACTAGGATACAGGAGAGAATTCCTGCAATAAAGTTTTTTATTATCTTATTCTTGAGGGTAGTCATCTATACCGCCAGATTTATAACCCATACCGTAAATTGTCTTTATATACATAGGTTTTTTTGGATTATCTTCGATTTTTTGTCTAATATTTTTGATATGGGTATCAATGGCCCTGTCATAGGCATCATAATCATAACCAAAGGTAAGGTCTATTATCTCATCCCTGGTATATATTTTGTTTGGATTTGAAAATAGGGTTTTTAGTATAGAAAATTCGTTTTTAGTTAGGTATATTTCCACACCATCTTTGAAAAACCTGTTATATTCTAGGTCCATTTCAAGCCTACCATCTAGGGTTTTTATTATATCAGCCCTTGGGATATTGTATTTTTCAATTCTTCTAAGGACTGCCTTGATTCTTTCTATTAGCTCTCTTGCAGAAAATGGTTTTGTAACATAGTCATCCGCGCCCAGTCTTAGGCCTGTTACCTTATCATTTTCTTCTACTTTTGCAGAAAGCATTATTACCGGAACTTCTGACCTGTTTCTAATTTCCTTTATGACATCTTCACCTAGCATTTTTGGAAGCATTAGGTCAAGGATAACAAGATCGATATTTTCTCTTAAAAACACTTCAAGTCCCTCTTC
>JBHWRC010000111.1:0-4872 GCA_043426375.1 Anaerococcus sp. | reverse complement strand
GATGAATTAATTTCCTATGCCCTAGATAATCTTAATTTAAAAGAATCCACAAGTGTCACTATAGATGATAGTCTAAAGGAGAATATAATGTGCGGAGATTTTTACTGGCTGGCAGAAGCTCTTATTAATATTATAAAGAATGCTGATAATAGACCTACTTGTGATAAAATCTCCATTTCATCTGAAAAAAATCCCTTATATACCAGTCTAATTATTGAAGACAATGGCGGAGGAGTTGAAAAAGAAAATATCAAAAAGATTTTTAAGCGTTTTTATAAAACTCCCGACTCAAATGGTTTTGGAATAGGCCTTGCTATGGCAAAGACAATTGCCCAGAAGAATAACGGAGAAATTTCTGTTTCAAATATTGGTGGTGGAGCAAGATTTGAAATTAAATTTTACAATGTCACCTAAAAATCACTTTACTTTTATATGCTTACCTTGACATAAGAAAAAGGAGGCAGTTATGGAAATATTAAAAGTAGAAAACCTAAGAAAAGAATACGGCGAGGGAAACTCCAAGGTAGTGGCCCTAGATGGAGTTGACCTTACAATAGAAAGAGGAGAATTTGTCGCCGTTGTTGGACCAAGTGGATCTGGTAAATCAACCCTCCTACATATCATAGGAGGAGTGGATAATCCGGATGATGGCAAAGTTTATATAGATGGTAACGACATCTCAAAGTATTCCTCAAAAGAATTAGCCTACTTTAGAAGAAGAAAAGTCGGATTAATTTATCAATTTTATAATTTAATTCAAAATCTAACTGTAAGGCACAACATAGAACTTCCTTTAAAGCTTGATAAGAGAAAAATAAATCAAGATGAATTTTCAGATATAATAAAAAAACTGGGTATAGAAAGTAAACTTGACTCTTTCCCAAGTGAGCTTTCAGGAGGTCAGCAGCAGAGAGTTGCCATAGCGAGAAGTCTTATCTATAATCCATCTATAATATTAGCGGATGAACCAACAGGTAATTTGGACAGGAAAAATTCTAAGGAAATAATTGAAATTTTTAAATATTTTAACAAAACTTTAAAACAGACGATTATCCTAATCACCCATGACGAAGAAATAGCCTTACAAGCAAATCGTATTATTACAATAGTCGATGGAAAAATTGTAGGAGATGAAAGAAATGAATAAGAAGAATTTTCCTATTTTCATCTCACTATTTATTGTAAGTCTATTCTTCACCGTTATTTTTTATTTTGGATATAGAAGCTTGACATCCAAATATGGTAATTATATGGCTTCAAGCTTTTATCATGGGGAGATTAAAGAAGAACTCTCAAGTGAAAATGTTAAAAAGTTAAAGTCCATTGAAGATATAGACCTGGTCGGGAAAATGTCCCTTAATCCTGACAACGGAAAACTTGCTGACGATTTAGTAGTTATAAACTACCAAGACCAAGAAATCAATAAGATGAGGGAGTATTCAAGACTTATTAAAGGCAGATTTGCTGAAAAGGAAGACGAAATTGTACTATCTGAAAGCTTAGTAGAGAAAAATAAACTTAAAATAGGCGATCGTGTAGAACTTGATTTGGGCAAAAGGTTTTTAGATGGCGAAGAGATAGGTCCAACAAGTGCAAATACTGGCAGAGATAAATTTGAGAGCCAAGGTTCTAAGAGTTTTACTTTAGTTGGTGTTTATGGAGATGTCTACAACAAGTACAGTAAACTAAGTTTTGCTTTAGGGTTACAAGATAAAATGACCATCTTCAGGACTTTTGTAAAATTTCATTCTTTCGAAGAAGCATATAGAGATAGAGATAAAATTCAAGCAGAAATCAATCAGACCTTGGGTAAAAAAGTTACTTTAGAATTTTCCGAAAGTCTTATAAATTATTACGGAGTAGAAAACGAATCCTTACAAAATATAATGAGCCAGGCTGTTCTTGTTCTATCAGTTCTTGGATGTATAGCTATCTTTGTGTTTTTTATAAAAAACATCTTTTGGGTTTGGGGGCTAAGGAAGATTCGAGAGCTGTCCATTTACAAGTCTATAGGATCTACCAATGGACAAATATATCTCTTGCTCCTAAAGGAAGGACTTCTTACATCTGGAATTCCAATACTTTTAGGACATCTTGTAGGCTTTTTCTCTATATATTATCTGTACAAATACATTCAAATAGACAAACAATTAAGTAAATTTAATCTAGTAAAGTTTAATCCCTTATTAAGTTTAGCAATAATTTTAGTTTCTTTTATTATTGTGGCACTAGCCATTAAATCCCCTGCGAAAAAGATTTCTAAAATAGATATTATAGACGGTATAAGAGGAAATATAGATTTTTCCAAATCAAAGAAGAAAAGAGCCAAAGATTTTTGGAAGGAATTAAAACTCAACAACTTGGCATCAATAAAATCACAACGATATATTTCTGCAATAGGAATAATTATAATTTCGGTTTTTATAATCATCATAGGCATCTCAACATACTACAGAGATTTTTCGCATTACGATGCTGGCTATAATTTTTCCGTGGATTATTTTAGTGGAAATAACCAAGTCCCAAAAATATTAAAAGAAATTGTAGATAAAATTCCTAATGAGAAGTCTTATATTTCAAAATATAAGTATGTTCAAGTGGAAAACAATAACGAATTCTCAAAGAAAGCAAAGGCAGCAGGTTTAGACGAGGAAGCTAGAAAGAATATAGAAAAATATAAGGCAAAGGGTATGGATGGATTTATCATCGCCTTGGAAGGAAAAGATTTAAAAGAACTTGGAGGAAAGAAAGGTGAATTTGTCCTCTACAATACAATTCAAGAAGATTCTTCTACTCCAATAGCTAAGGCAAAGAGAATTCCATATTTTGAAAACCCACAGACTTTAGATATTAACTTAAATGATTATAAGAAGACGATTAAAATTTCAAAGACGATAACAGATTTGGGAAAATATAAGTCGAGAACAAGACCATTCGATGTAAAAGTTTATACAGATTTTGACACTTATTTTAAACTTATGGAAGAGTCCGGAGATGAAAAAAATACAAACTATGCTTATACATTAAATATGAAGATAAAAGATTCGGATACCAAAGATGTAAAAGAATATGTAGAGGCCATGATTAGAAGTAAAATCTCACCAGAAGATCGCTTTAATATCACAACAGGTGAGGAAACCGCAAAAAATGAATATAATGATTTGAAAAGTCTAATAAAAATTGTAATAGGAATTGCATCAATCATTTTTGTACTAAATATCACTAACGGCTACTCATCCATTAATTTAAGTCTTATGAGCAGAAAAAAAGAAATCGGCAGCCTTTACTCATGTGGAATGGATGTAGATGAGTTAAAGAACATCTATCAAAAGGAATTTATTGAAGAACAGGTAAAATCCTTTATAATTTCTATTATGGTGAGCTTAGGAGTTATGTTTATAATATCGATAATCGTTTCTGATTTAAGAATGAGTACTCTAATAAAATATTATGACTACAAAAGCTTCCTAGGATTTTCATTAGTCGTCTATGGTATTAATCTAATCATCTATCATTTTTCTTTAAAGAGAATTTTAGATAGACCAACAATCGACTTAATTAGAACAGAATAATCTAATCAAAACAGCTCTTAATTGGGCTGTTTTTATTTTTATCACAAAATCAATGGAAAGTATACTTGACATAAAAATCAAATCTTAATACAACATATGTAAAGCTAGCTTAACATTTGGAAGTAGATCAATGTGAAAAATAACTTAGAAGAAATTAGAAAAGAAAAGGGGATTACCCAAGAGTACTTAGCAAAAATCCTTGAGGTATCAAGGCAAACAATAGGGTCTTTGGAAAATGGGAGGTACAATCCATCGATTATCTTGGCTTTTAAGATTGCAAGATATTTTGAAATGACAATTGAGGATATTTTTATTTATGAGGAGGAAGATGATGAAAAATAAGAAAATTTCCTATTTGGGATTTGTGGTTGGATTTATAAGCTTATTGGTTATGTTTATTTTGAATGATAATGAGACTATAAATAGGATATTAGCTTTTATTTTACGATAAGTGTGACTGTTTTAACAGTTATGGTAGCTCATAATAAGAGAATGGAGAAAAATTCTTTATACAGGATAACTATCAATGATGAAAGAAATGAAAAAATAAGGGATAAGGTAAATGCAACCATGACACCAATTTTTATGATCATTATGGGTCTAGTTGCTATTATTTGCTTTTCAATAAAGGAATAGTTGCCAGCTATAATCCTTGCACTTGGTATTTTTTCTTATCCTTTAATAACTTTTTTTATAAGCAGGCACTTTGAGAAAAAATATTAAAAACAAAAATTATATTTAAATGCTAAATAGGCTACAGAATAAAAACCATCCTATATCTATCTTATAATGATATGCTTGGGTGGTTTTAATATGTAAAAATATCTATTGATAAGTATCGAATATCGATATATAATTAAATTAATAAATATCGATAGTCCACATTTAAGGGGGCAGATATGCTTAAGTTTAGATTTTTAACCTATAGTAATTTTGGGTAAATGGAAAAATGGTATGAAGAAATGGTTAAAGAAGGATACCAGATTGAAAAAATTGTTATTCCTTTTGTCCATAAGTTTAAAAAATGTGAACCGGAAGATATAAAATACAAAATAAGTCTTGCTCCAAATGAAGTTCTTTTTTCTAAATTTTCTAAAGAGGAACTTGCTGACTATGATCAAATGGCGGAAGGATATGGTTGGCATTTGATAGACAGCTCATTTAATATGAATTTATACAAGCTTGATGAAAAAGCAGCAGAATCGCTTTATGATAATGACAGATATGAGATTGATATTCTCAAGAAGGGGATTAAAGGCGAGATAATATCCATATCTTTTTCAACTGTAATGGTATTTTT
>JBHWRC010000110.1:0-12012 GCA_043426375.1 Anaerococcus sp. | reverse complement strand
GCTAAAAACTGATAACTCGCTATCGCTCAGACAAATCAGTTTTCTTAACGCAACCCTTGATTAGAAATCTTTGCACGATAAAGAGGAGAAATGGTCTCGAAGTTCCAGTGTCGCTAGGCTCGTTTGGCTTTGCCAAACATTACTGGTTGGGGGTTATTCTTTTGTTTTGATTGTAACTAGACTCCTTTACCATATATGTTTTATAAATATATCCAGAGGCTTCTCCATGCGAGAGCTTTGCTCTCTTAGTCGAAGCGTGGGTTGGTGTTTCATATTAATTCTCAAGCTTATAATTTATCGGGAGATTTTGAAAGTGAATGAGCCGTTTAAAAATCTGATTTGTTTGAGGCTTTAGCCGAGTTATCAGATTTTAGGCGAATGAACGTCAAAATCAGTTAGGACAAAGCAAGTATTATACGAAGGAATAGCCTTATACTAACAAAAGATTTCCAAAGGAAATCTACTGCTCATGCTCCCCGCTAAGGGGCCGCTTGCGGGGTGTAACGGAGAGGGGGTGTAAGGGGGAGTCCGATGAGGACCCATGCGGAAGGGGCCTTGGGACTCCCCCTTTGAACGGAGATTCAATGGTAAGTAGAATAAAAATATAAAATATAAAATTACGAAGAAAAACACTGAATATAACATAATTACTTATTATCAAGTAAAACTAAAATATAAATAATAAAAATAACTTATTTTGAATAAGGAAGGAAAAGTGATAATGAAAGATAAAAATATAATTATAAAAGGAGCAAGGACTAACAATCTAAAGAATATAGATTTAACTCTTCCTCGTGATGAGATGATTGTTTTTACAGGGCTTTCTGGGTCTGGTAAGTCTACGCTTGCCTTTGATACTATCTATGCAGAAGGTCAAAGGCGATATGTGGAGAGTCTTTCTTCTTATGCTAGGCAATTTTTGGGCGGGATTGATAAGCCTGAGGTTGATGCTATTGAGGGTCTTTCTCCTTCTATTTCTATCGACCAGAAGACTACAAATAGGAACCCACGTTCGACTGTGGCTACTGTGACTGAAATTTATGACTATTACAGACTTTTGTATGCTAGGATTGGCGATGCATTTTGCCCTGTTTGTGGCAAGCCTATTGTTGCCCAGTCTGTTGACCAGATGGTTGATAAGATAATGGAGATTCCCGAAGGGACTAGGATCCAGCTTCTTGCTCCTGTAATTAGGGGAAGGAAGGGTCAACACAAAAATGCCCTGGCAAATATTAGAAAAGACGGTTTTGTCCGTGTGATTATTGACGGCGAGAGGTATGAAATCGAGGACGATATAGAACTTGATAAGAATAAAAAACATGATATTTCTGTAATTGTCGATAGGATTAAGATGAAGGAGGGGATTGAATCAAGGATAGCAGATTCGCTTGAAACTATAATTGGCTTGGCTAGCGGCCTTGTGATTGTAGATGTAATTGACGGAGATCAGATGATTTTATCATCTAAGCTCGCCTGCCCGGAAGGCCACGTCTCCCTTCCTGAGATTACTCCAAATATGTTTTCATTTAACGCTCCAATCGGCATGTGTCCAGAGTGTAACGGCCTGGGTTTTCACCTCCAGGTTGACCCGGATTTGATTTTGCCTGACAGAAGCCTTTCTATAAATGAAGGTGCGGTTGACCCTTACCAGGGATCAGCCAAGGGTACTTATTATTACCAGGTTATTAGGGCAATTGCTGACCATTACGATTATCCATATGACGCACCTATCGAAGATGCTCCAGAAGGGATGATTTCCGATATCCTTTATGGAACAGATTATGACCTTTCCTTTGTATTTGATTCTCATTTTTCGGGCAAGAAACGCTACAAGGGAACATTTGAGGGGGCTGTTCAAAATATTTGGGACAGGTACCAAAGGACCAATTCAGATTCTCAAAAGAAAAGGTTTAGGGACTATATGGGAGAAGAGGAATGTAGGGTCTGCCATGGCGATAGGCTTAAGCCAGAGGTTTTAGCTATCAAGGTTGGCGGGCTTAATATTTCAGAGCTTACCCGTTTGTCTGTCGAAAAGTCTATAGAATTTTTCGAAAATCTCAAGCTTTCTGAGATGAAAGCTCAAATCGCAGACCTAATTATAAGAGAGATTAAGGGTAGGCTTAAGTTTTTAAATGATGTTGGCCTATCCTATTTGACTTTAAACCGTACAGCTTCAACACTTTCAGGTGGTGAGAGCCAGAGAATTAGACTTGCAACCCAGATTGGATCGGGCCTTGTGGGTGTCTCCTATGTTCTTGATGAGCCTTCGATTGGTCTTCACCAGAGGGACAATGATAAATTGATCAAGTCACTTAGAAATCTTACAGACATTGGCAATACACTTATTATCGTAGAACACGATGAAGATACCATGAGGGCGGCCGATTTTATTGTTGATATTGGGCCAAGGGCTGGTATCCACGGTGGAGAGATTGTTGCAAAAGGCTCTCTTGATGATATCATGGCCTCTAAAAATTCCCTCACAGGAGATTATCTGGCTGGCAGGAAGAAAATTCCTCTTCCAGAAAAGCGTAGGACTTCTGATAAATTTATAGAGGTAAAGGGCGCTGCGGAAAATAACCTAAAAAATATTGACGTAAAATTCCCGCTAGGTACTCTTACAACTGTGACAGGGGTTTCTGGGTCGGGTAAGTCTTCGCTTGTAAATGAGATTCTTTATAAGATGGCGACAAAAAAGATTAATAAAACAAAAATCCATGCAGGCAAGCACAAGAAAATCATCGGTCTTGACCAGGTGGATAAGGTAATTGCAATTGACCAATCACCAATAGGTAGGACTCCAAGATCAAACCCTGCTACCTATACCAAGGTTTTTGATGCTATCCGTGATGTCTTTGCCATGACTAACCAGGCTAAGATGAAGGGTTTTAATAAGGGCAGATTTTCTTTTAATGTCAAGGGCGGTAGGTGTGAGGCTTGCAAGGGCGACGGGACAATCAAAGTTGATATGATGTTTTTGCCTGATGTCTACGTGCCTTGCGAGGTTTGCCACGGCAAGAGATATAACAGGGAAACTCTTGAGGTCAAATATAAGGGCAAGGATATAGCTGATATTCTTGATATGACTGTGGAAGAGGGAATCGAGTTTTTCGAAAACCATCTTCCGATTGTAAGAAAGCTCCAAACACTCTACGACGTAGGCCTTGGTTATATCAAAATAGGCCAGCCTTCGACAGAATTATCAGGCGGTGAGGCCCAGAGGGTCAAGCTTGCTACAGAGCTTGCAAAGGTATCAACAGGCCAAACTTTATATATACTTGATGAGCCAACAACAGGTCTTCACACAGCTGATGTCCATAAGCTTATAGAGGTATTAAATAGGTTGGTTGACCAAAATAATACGGTTGTGGTAATCGAACATAATCTCGATGTGATTAAGGTTTCAGATTATATAATTGACCTGGGACCTGAAGGTGGAGATGGGGGCGGTAGCCTTGTTGCTACTGGGACTCCTGAAGAGATTGCCAAGGTTAAGAAATCTTATACAGGAAAGTACCTTAAAAAGCTATTGAAATAAGAAGAAATAGATCGTCCCACTTTGGGGCGATTTTCCTATAAATAGAATAATAGAAAGCTTTAATTTATAGGCAAAAAATGATAAAATAGTATTATATAAAGAATTAAGGAGAGTTTATGCTAGAATCAAGAAATGACAACAAAGATAGAAACGATATAGATATCAATGATAATACATCAGGGACTGTAGGTTTTGACCCAAAAACCGGCAAGGTTTATTATGTGGATGAGCCTAAAAAATCTAAAAAAAGAGAAGAAGAGGACCTAAAGCGTGAGGCTATGGACCTAGAAAGCGAGCTTAACGAATCTACAGAAGCAATCAAGGCCTTATTGAAAGAAGTAGGAATCGATAATATCGAGGATTTAGACGCCCTAAAGAAGCTTGCTGAAGACGAAAAGAATTCATAATGAAACAAGATGATAGGGGATTGTCTCTCGTAAGGGTCATGATAGAAAAATATTATGAAAAACACACAGATGAGCTTTATGAAAAAGAAGACCTCCTAGCCTATGTAGAAAAAAAGCTAAATTTGTGTCCACATGGAGATAATAAGCCTTTTTGCTCATCTTGTAAGATCCATTGTTATGATGAAATTCATAGGGCAAGGATCAAAAAAGTCATGAAATACATGGGTCCCCGTATGATTACTTATGCACCTTTACAAAGCTTTAGGCACTTGATAGAAAAATTAAAAGGAGATTAAAGTGGAAAGAATTGACCAAAAATTCATAGAGACCTTAGAAAAGAGATTTAAAGCCAATATGGATAGGCACCCAACTATCAAATGGGACCTTGTCAAATCCTATATCCTAAACAGCAAAGACCTATACGATAAAATCTTTGCTATGGAAGAAACAGGCGGTGAGCCGGACTTGGTTGATTTGGATGTTTTTAAGGGTCTTGTATATGTAGACTTGGCTAAGGAAAGTCCAAAGGCTAGGAGAAGCCTTTGCTATGACAAAAAAGCTCGACTAGGTCGCAAAGAAAATCCGCCAGCTTCTTCAGTAGAAGAAGAAATCGAAAAAATGGGCCTAAGACTCTTAGATGAAGAAGAATACCTAGCTCTTAGTGAAATTGCTGATATTGATACTAAGTCTTCTTCTTGGATTAAGACGCCAGAAGACATTAGAAATGTAGGGGGAGCTCTTTTTGCTTCAAAAAAATATAATAGGGTATTTATTTATCATAATGGAGCGGATTCTTACTACAAATCGAGAGGATTTAGGGCCTATACCAAAATATGATAAGATTAATTCTAATCTTTGCTCTTGTATTTTTAACGTCTTGCACAAAGACAAGTGGAGATGTTAATAATCTAAATCAACAAACAAAAATAGAAGAAAAAAAGCCTGATTTTGAGCAAATAGCAGAGATTTTTTATGAAAAACTTTGGGGCCAGACTCTTATAAGGACCTATGGTGAGGATACTGGCCAGACAAAAATTGTTTTTGAAAAGGATGGAGCCTTTAGGGGCGATTATTTTGGAAAAATCGCTGCAGATGGTAGGGACTATGGCCTTACAGGAAAAGCTCAAATATATTATCATGCAGAAGAGATTCATACTTCGACCTTTGATGGGAAATTTAAGATAGAAAAGGCCCTAGATGACTACCGCTACCAAGTAGATCTCTACGACTACAAGATAAAAAGCGAGGAGGGTGCCTATGATGATATCTACTACAATGTGGACTTTGCCTTAGGTCTTGATCCTGAAGCTCAGTACATTCTCTATAGGCCAGGTTGTCCTATAAGTAGTCTAGAAAAAGACGATAGATTAATTGAAATAGCAAAGAAAGGCTCTCCTGATGGGGAAAAGACATCGGGTTTTATAATTTATAATAAAACTGATGGAGAGGTTTTTAGCCAAAACCAATAAGTAAAGCTAAATACAATCTTAACCTAAATTTAAGCTGGCATTTTGTAAAATATTATAGAAAGAATGAAAAGTATGGAAAAACTATTATTTATTTACAATCCAAACTCTGGCCAAAGGTCCATATCTGACAAATTATCATGGATAATTGAATACCTATCTTCAAAGGGCATATTTCCTACAATCTACGCTACACAAAAGTCTGGAGACTGCAGGGAAATTGTCGAAAAATATGGTAAAGATTTCGATAATATCCTAATATCTGGAGGCGATGGGACCCTAGATGAGGCAGTATCAGGTGCCTTGAAGGCAGATATTGACCCTGTTATTTCCTATATACCGACAGGATCTACCAACGATTTTGCTAAAACTATAAACATATCTCCTGACATAGAAAAGGCTACAAAAACAGCTGTTAGGGGAAATATCAAAAGGATAGATGTGGGTAAGATTGACGAAAAATACTTCGTCTATGTAGCGGCCTTCGGAGCTCTTTCTGATATTAGTTTTTCAACTGACCAAGATGTTAAAAACATAATCGGTCGTTCAGCCTATATTGTTGAGGGCATCAAAAAGCTTTTGCCAATCCAGTCTATGGAGTCTTACACAGCTGAAATCGAATTTGATGATGAGATGGTAAACGGTGAGTTTATCCATTTTATGGCATCTAACTCCATATCTGTCGGTGGTTTCAATCTATTTGATGGAAGAGCTGGGCTTACAGATGGGCTTTTTGAAGTGACCTTGATAAAAAAACCAGAATCCTTGGCTGACCTTAATAAAATTATCCATTCCTTAAGCACTGGAGAATCAACCGACATGGTAATCCAAAGACAGGCCAAAAATATCAGGGTAAAGACTGAGAAAAATGTCTCTTGGTCTCTCGATGGAGAATTTGGAGGCAAAACTACAGATTGTAGAATAGAAGTAGTCGGTCAGAGAGTCAATATAAAAACTGGTCTTTTGGATTGAATAATCTAGATATTGTGATATAGTCAATCATTGTCTAAGCGTAATCTCAAAATTATGGTATAATATAAGTAGAAACCTAGGAGGTTATGATGTTTAAAGTAGGCGATAAGATAGTTTACCCAATGCATGGAGCAGGAGTTATTGATGCAATCGAAAAAATTGATTTTATGGGCGAAGAAAAGGAATATTATATTCTCAAAATGCCTATAGGAGAGATGGATATATCAATACCTGCAGACAATATGAAAGAAGCAAACATTAGATTTATTATCACGAAAGAAGAGGGCCACCAAGTCCTAGAAATCCTTGATGATAAACCTACAGAGATGAATTCGAATTGGACAAAGAGATATAGGGATAACCAAGATATTTTAAAGACTGGTGACATCTTTGAAATAGCAAAAATGGTTAGAAACCTAGCCATCTTAGATTCTGACAAAGGACTTTCTACAACAGAAAAGAAGCTTCTTAATAGGGCAAGGAGAATCCTTGCAAGCGAGCTTGTAATGGCAGGATCGCTAGATAAGGAAGAAGCAGAAAAAATGATAGATGAATCGATTGGGCTATAGCTCAATCTAATAGAAGGAGAAATTATGAAAAGAATAATCAGATTAGTATTTATACTAATCGGAGCTGTTCTTGGCATAGTGGCCTTCGGAATAGCAAATGCCGCCCTTGGGTTTGTACCCAACAGCGGCAAATTATTTCTATTGGCCAATGTCATAGCATCAGTAGTTTTTGCAATAATTTTTTATTTTGCAACTGATCCGATTAGTAAACACGCAGCTACAAGTTTATCGAAGTTTGAGAAAAAAATCGGCAAATTACCTGCAGCTAACCTAGTCATAGGTGTCA
The DNA here is from genome assembly GCA_043426375.1 of Anaerococcus sp. GTDB lineage: Bacteria > Bacillota > Clostridia > Tissierellales > Peptoniphilaceae > Anaerococcus. The sequence continues at coordinate 4,774 of JBHWRC010000110.1, read as the reverse complement.
TAGGTATAATTTTAGGATTTTTGATTGCAAGCCTAGTATCAAACCCACTAACCAAACTATCCCTACCATTTATGGGAAATTCATTTTTTGTGCTATTATCTATTTTATTATATATCGGTTTTGGTTATCTAGGTTGGAAACTAGCCTTTAAAAATTCTGACGATTTGATATCCCTACTCACTAGGTCTAGGCAAGAAGGTGAAACAGAAAAATCAGATACATTTTTTGATAGAACAAACCTAACTGCAAGTCCCAAAGTCCTTGATACTTCGGTAATCATAGACGGAAGGATTCTTGATATAATAAATACAGATTTCCTTGAAGGAGAACTTATAGTGACAGAATTTGTCCTTGAAGAGCTCCAACACATAGCAGACTCCTCAGATGATCTTAAAAGAGAAAGGGGAAGGCGTGGGCTTGATGTGATAAATCAAATCAAGGATTCTAACAAGATTAAGCTTACAGTCCTAAGTAAGGATTATAAAAATATCAAGGAAGTAGATGCCAAGCTCCTAAAGCTTGCCATGGACCTTGGGGCCAAGGTTTTTACCAATGATTACAACTTAAATAAGGTTGCAGATGTCCAGGGGATACCAATCCTAAATATTAATGACCTAGCCAATTCCCTCAAACCTGTTGTAATACCGGGCGAGAGGATGGAAATTGAAGTAATCAAAAAAGGTAAGGGCAAAAACCAAGGTGTAGGCTACCTAGAAGATGGAACTATGGTTGTAGTTGAAGACGGTCAAGACCTTATAGACCAAACCATTAAGGCCAAGGTCACATCAGTTCTTCAAACCTCAGCCGGTAGAATGATCTTTGTAAGGGCAGAAGATGTATAAAGGAAAGTATTTATCGGCAGTAGTAACTGCAGCAGGTTCGGGCACAAGGATGGGCACAGAAATAAACAAGCCTTATCTAGAAATAGGAAATAAGAAAATCCTAGAAATAAGCCTAGAAACCATAACAAGTATAAAAGAATTTGATGAAATAATCTTGGTAGTAAGGGGGGAAGATAAGCCCCTTGCTAGCGAGATAATTTCTATTTTTAGAGATCCTAGAATAAAAATGGTCGAAGGTGGAGCAAGCCGAGAAGAATCTACCTACAAGGGCCTAATGGCCCTAAGTCCTAAGTCAGCGCTTGTTTTAAGCCATGACGGAGTTAGACCATTTGCCTCTAGGAATCTTTTTTTGAGGGTATTAGAAGAGATGGATTCCTATAAGGCAGCTATAACAGCAACCAAATCAAAGGATACAATCAAAGTAGTAAATGAAAAAGGCGAGGTAGACTTCACACCAAATAGGGACTATGTCTACAATATCCAAACTCCCCAAGCCTTTGATACTAGGCTAGTCAAAGAGTTATACGAAGATTATTTCAACTCAGAAGCAAAGATTACAGACGATAGCCAGCTTTTTGAATTTTTTGATAGGTCTGAGCCAGTCAAGGTAATAGAAGGGGAATATTCCAACATAAAAATCACAACAGCAGAAGATATGATATTTGCAATGGGCTATATAAGGGGGCAAAGATGAGAGTAGGGATAGGTTATGATATCCATAAATTAGTGAAGGACAGAAAGCTAATCCTAGGAGGAATAGAATTTGATAGCGAACTAGGACTATTGGGTCATTCGGACGCAGATGTTTTGACCCATGCTATCATGGATGCAATACTTGGTGCCCTTGCCCTTCCTGATATAGGAAACTTATTTCCTGATACAGATCCAGAGTATTTAGACATTTATTCGATAAATCTTTTAGATAGGGTTGTAGAAAAAATGTTTGAAAGAGGCTATAAAATTGGAAATATTGACTCAGTAATTATTTGTGAAAGACCAAAAATAGCCCCACATAGAGAAAAAATAGTAGAAAAACTTGCCCATCACCTTAAAACTGATACAACAAATGTTTCAGTCAAGGCCTCAACAAGCGAAAAGCTTGGTCCAACAGGCAGAGGAGAAGGTATAGAAGCAAGAGCGATAGTTTATTTGGAGGAAATTGATGCGTAAATTTATAACCAGTGAATCAGTAACAGAAGGCCATCCAGATAAGGTTTGTGATCAAATTTCAGATGCAATCCTGGATGCCTGCTTAAAAGAAGATAAAAATGCCAGAGTAGCAGCAGAATGTATAACAAGCACAGGACTTGTCCTTGTAGTAGGAGAAATGACCACAGAAACCTATGTACCAATAGAAGAAATCGTAAGAGAAACCATAAAAGAAATTGGCTATATAGATCCTAGCCTTGGTTTTGACTACGAAAACGTGGCAGTACTTACCTCAATAAACAGCCAATCACCTGATATTGCCCAGGGAGTAGACAAGGCAAGCGAATATGACGAAAGTAAGGATGACTACGACAAAATAGGAGCAGGAGACCAGGGAATGGTCTTCGGATATGCTGATGATGAAACTAAGGCTTACCTACCTATGTCAGTCAAACTTGCCCAAGATTTGGCAAAAAGACTAAGTACAGTTCGCAAAGAAGGCATAATAGACTACCTAAGACCTGACGGTAAAAGCCTCGTGACAGCAGAATACGATGATGATGACCTAGTAAGAATCGACTCAATAGTAATGTCAACCCAACACGAAGAGGGCATAAGTCTTGAAAAAATTAGAGAAGATATAACAGAAAAAGTTATCAAAGAAGTCATAGACGAAAAATTAATCGATGATAAGACAAAAATATTCGTAAACCCAACAGGCAAATTCGTAATAGGTGGACCAAAGGGAGACTCTGGCCTAACCGGTAGAAAAATTATAGTAGACACCTACGGCGGCTACTCAAAAGCTGGTGGCGGTGCATTTTCTGGTAAAGACCCAACAAAGGTAGACAGGTCTGCAGCCTACATGGCAAGATACGCAGCGAAAAATATGGTAGCAGCAGGCCTTGCCAAAAAACTTGAAATAGGAGTATCCTACGCAATTGGAGTAGCAAGACCACTTGCAATTTTCGTAGAAAGCTTCGGCACAGGAAAATATGATGACGAAAAACTAAAAGAAATCATAGAAGAAAACTTCGACTTTAGACCAGGCGCAATCATAGATAAACTAGACCTAAGACGCCCAATCTACAAAAAAACCGCAGCTTACGGCCACTTTGGTAGGGATGATGAGGACTTTACATGGGAAGCGCTTGATAAGGTCAAGGACCTTAAAAGATACTAGAATCTGTTCGAGATAGATGGATTAATTTAAATTGTATATTTTAGGTAAGTCCTTATCTTAAATAATTTCTTAGTTATTTATAACTGAATCTTCGTAATAAAGGGGAGGCGGGTGAGGACCCATGCGGAAGGGTCCTTGGGCCTCCCCTTTGAACGAAGAGTTATTGTAGATAATATAATTATATTAAAGATTAGAATGATCTTATTAAACAATAATTTATCTTGGATAAAACAAAAATTAGGATATTAAAAAAGCCCCTTAGCAAGGGACTTTTCATCTATTATTGGTTTGTAAGATTAAATTTCTTCAAGATATTCATAAAGATTGATAGGACTACCGCTACTACTGATGCTAGTACCATTCCTGATAGTTCAATTGATGCGAATTTGATTGATAGGCCAGATAGACCAGCTATGAAGATTACTGATGTTAAGACTAGGTTGATTGATTTTGAGTAGTCTACTCTTTGATCAACTAGTAGTCTTATTCCGCTTGTGCCTATCATTCCATATAGGAGGAAGGTTACCCCGCCTATTACATTACCTGGGATGGTTGAGATGAAGGCTGCTAGTGGGCCGAAGAAGGCCATTATTATTGACACTACAGCAGCTCCAGCAATTACTTGGACTGAGTAGACGCCTGTGATTGCCATTACTCCGATGTTTTCTCCGTAGGTTGTTGTTGGAACACCTCCTACAAGGCCTGATAGGGCTGTGGAGAAGTTATCTGCAAAGATTGACCTGTGTAGACCTGGGTCTTTTATTAGGTCACGACCTACTATATTAGATGTAACTACCTGGTGGGAGATGTGCTCGCTTGTGATTACCAAAATTACTGGAAGCATGGCAAGTATTGCATTTACATTAAATTTTGCCACATGGAAATCTGGCATGTTAAATAGTTTTGCTTCCATAACTGGGGTAAAGTCTACCATGTCAAAAAATATGGCTGAAATATAGCCTACTACTATAGCAATTAGGATTGGAATTGTTGAGAAAAAGCCCTTGAAGGCGACAGATCCAATTATTGCTGTAAGTAGGGTTATGGCAAAGACTATGAAGTCTTTGGTGCTTGCTGTATCTGTCATTAGATTTGCACCAATTGCTCCGCCTGTGACGGTATTGCCTGCAAGTTCAAAACCGATTAGGGCTACAACTGCACCCATGGCTGCTGGTGGAAGGACTAGGTCAATCCAGCTTGTGCCAAACTTATAGATTATATAGGACATGATACAACCTAGAACTCCGACTACAACAAAGGCACCTTGTGCATATTCAAATCCCTGTTTTGCAATAATAGCTGTTCCTGGTGCTAGAAATGCAAATGAAGAACCCAAATAAGCAGGTGCCTTGCCTTTTGTGATTAGTATAAATAATAAAGTTCCTATCCCGTTCATTAAAAGAACAATACCTGGATTAATTTGAAATAAAATAGGGACTAAAACTGATGCTCCAAACATTGCAAATGTATGTTGCAAAGATAGGGGCAAGAGAAGTTTTGCTGGGACCTTATCATTTATGTGATAGATTTTCTTTTCTTTGTTCATAATAATTCCTTTCTTAAAAGTTCTCAAATCTTTTTTATAATACCACAATAGGAG
>JBHWRC010000109.1:0-3264 GCA_043426375.1 Anaerococcus sp. | reverse complement strand
TAGATTGCCTTTTAAAATCGAGAAAATCTATAAGTTTTGGAGAACATAAAAATTAATTAAATTAATCTTGACTAAATTGCTAGGAATTGTATAATTAGACTATAATAAAATTGACGTTAAAAAGAAGAGAGCACAGATAAGAATTTTACAGAGAGGCTATTTTGCTGAGATTAGCTAAAGAATGTTTGTGTTTATGCATCTTTAAGTCGGCTTTGTGAAATTAAGTAGCAAATCCCAGGATCGCCTGTTATAGCGAGAGGAGTTTATTGACTCCGGTTGAGGTTCCTATTAATTTAGGAATGAATAAAGGTGGAATCACGATTATACTCGTCCTTTTTTAGGGACGAGTTTTTTTACGTTATTTTATAAAAAATGAAGGGAGATATTATGAAATATTTAGCACTATTAGTAGGCTTGGCACTTTTTTATGTCCTAAGCCTCATGAAAAAGAAGGGTTTATCCTTCTCAATCAGGGTTATTGCCGCATCAATTCTTGGAATTGGTCTAGGTTTTTTCTTTAAGGGAGAGACCGAACTATTTGGAATTTTTGGAGAAATTTATGCAAATATGCTATTTGCTCTTGTAATTCCACTACTATTAACATCTGTAATCAAGGTTGTTATTTCAAATGAATCTATAAATAGGCTTAAGTCTATTGGTCTTAAAACTGTTGGGATCTTAAGTCTTCATAATGTTTTGGCATCAATTCTTGGGGTAATTTTAGCCGTTATCTTTAAAATTGGAGTGGATTCTAATATTCCGCTTCCAGAAGCAGCAGAAGCTAGGGAAGTGCCTACATTTGCGCAAGCAGTTATTGACTTTTTCCCAAAAAATATTATAGATGATGCGGCAAATGGTAGGGTAATTCCAATAATTGTCTTTGCTGTTTTAATTGGTTTTGTAACACTTACCCTAATAGAAAAGGGTAAGGAAAAGGAAGTTAAACCATTTGTTGACTTTATCTTTGCCTTTTCTGAAATCATTAATAGACTGGTTAGCCTTGTGACAAGTTTTACTCCTTATGCGGTCCTATCCTTAATTTCATCTGCGATTGCAAGGATCGACTACACAGCGATAAAGCCATTGGTATTTATTCTATTACTCACATATGTCGCAAGCTTTATTCATTCCTATGTGACAACTGGTGCCCTACTAAGCATCTTTGCTAAAGTAAATCCATTTAAGTTTTTCAAAAAGAACTTCTCTGTACAGGCAATCGCCTTTACAACCCAATCCTCTGTAGGAACCATACCTGCAAATGTTGATAACCTTGAGAAAAACCTAGGTGTATCAGAAAAAATAGCATCCTTCGTGGCTCCAGCAGGTGCTACCATGGGCATGCCAGGTTGTGCGGGCTTTTGGCCAGTAATGACAGCAATCTTGACATCTAATGTACTAGACCTTGGCTATGGAATGGGAGATTATATAAATCTAATCCTTGCAGCCCTTTTAGTTTCTCTTGGAACAGTAGGTGTTCCAGGAACAGCGACAATTGCAACAACCGCAGTCTTTGCAGCCATGGGCTTGCCTATCGAAATGGTAGTAATCCTTGCTCCAATCTCATCTCTTGCAGATATGGGAAGAACAGCTACAAATGTGACAGCTGCTTCATCTGCTGCTGTAATTGTAGGCGCAAGCGAAGGTGAACTTGATAGAGAAGTTTATAATTCTTAATTTAAGCTGGTTTTTGCCAGCTTTTTTATTGTAATTTATTTAATAGAGGTATATTTATAAGGAAGAATTTTACTAATTTAATTTAAAATCATTTAGGAGGATTCATGGAAAAAGATTTAAGCCCTGGAGAGATTTTATCAAAGGCAAGTGGTGTCTACGAGAAAAAAGCCAGGCAAAATATTAAAAAGACCTTAGTTTTATCATTTATAGCTGGTATTTTCATAGCCTTAGGGGCAGTTGCATCAACACTTGCCTCTTTTAATTTGTTGGCAGATCCAAACAAAATTGGCTTAGGAAAACTTATCCAAGGTATCACATTTACACCCGGATTAATTTTTGTTTTGCTTGCTGGGGGAGAGCTTTTTACAGGCAATAACCTCATGGCCATAGCATTTTTTGATAAGAAGATATCCCTTAAGAGCCTTTTGAAATCATGGCTTATTGTATATTTGGGCAATTTTGTAGGGTCTTTGTTTGTAGCTTTTTTAATCTACAAATCAGGCCAGTGGCAGATGGCAGATAATCTTTTGGCAGCTAGGGTGATTTTGATAGCAAATCAAAAGGTAAACCTCACTTTTTCTGAAGGATTAATACTCGGTATTTTTTGTAATTTTTTGGTTTGCCTGGGTGTTTGGATGGCCTTCGGGGCAAAAGACTATGTAGGCAAGGTTGTTTCTGCGATTTTCCCAGTTGTTGCCTTTGTCGTTTCAGGCTTTGAACATAGCGTTGCCAATATGTACTACATTCCAGCAGGGATTTTTGCTAAAAATATACCAGCCTTTGTAGAAAAAACAGGCCTTGCTGGCGATGCTCTTTCTAATCTAAATTTATTAAATATGGTCACTAAAAATCTAATCCCAGTTACCCTTGGTAATATTATTGGCGGGTCACTTTTAGTAGGTCTTGTATATTTTCTAGCCTACAATAAGGATAATTAAGATGGAGAGAGATTTAATTGAAGCAAGGAGATTTTATCACAAATAGCAGAACCTGGATTTTTAGAATTTAAAACTACTATAAATATTATAAAAGATTTAAAAGAGCTTGGAATTTCTGATATAAAATATGGCAAAGAAATCCATAAGGAAGATTTTATTTTTGGCAGGCCTAGCTCTAAGCGATTAAAAGCCTATGCAAATACCATAAAATATAGGAAAGACTTTGATACTTCTGAGATTCTTCAAGGCTATACAGGCGTAATTGCAAGCCTTGATACAGGAAAAGCTGGCAAAATTTTGCCTTTCGTTTCGACATTGACGCCATGCCTATTAGAGAAAGCACTGATAAATTTCACAAGCCTTTTAGAGAAGGCTTTGCATCAGAAAATCCATGTGCTATGCACGCTTGTGGCCATGATGGCCACCTTTCTATGGGAATCTTCCTTGCAAAATGGCTTATAGAAAATAAATCAAAACTTAAGGGTAAGTATATTTTGATTTTCCAACCAGGTGAAGAAGGTCTTAGGGGAGCAAAATCTCTAAGCGAATCGGAATACTTAGGAGGTATTGATTACTTTTTTGCAGGTCATTTAGGAATGGGAATTCCTTCTGGGAAAGTTGGAGTCGGGACTGGAGGTTTCCTTGCATCTAC
>JBHWRC010000108.1:0-3379 GCA_043426375.1 Anaerococcus sp. | reverse complement strand
TTGCCAATTCTCTCTTTGCATTTTCTAATTCTTCTTGCCCGCTTTCCAAGTCATTCAGAGAATTTGCAAGTCTAATTTCTGCATTTCTAATTTCCCTGTTAAACTTAGCTTTTTCTTCTTCATACTTTCTAAAGCCATCATGTAACTTGACCTTTGCATCAGCCAAATCTTTTTCGGTACTTGAAATTTTTTCCTCGGCTTCATTGATATCGGTTTCGGCGTCAGATATTTTTTCATTAGCTTCTTTTTTTATTTCATTAAGAAGATTTTTAGGTCTATGGTAGATATCATCTTCAATTACACTCTTTTTATAGCCTACAAAATCTATATAAGCTTGGCTTGTTTTATCCATTTCATAGCTATCTTTGTAAGAAATATTAACTTCATTGAACTTTTCAGTCAAAAAGTTTTCTTTATTTACAAAGGCTAGCCCATCTATTTCCTTCTTGCCTAGAGGGGAAACCTCTCTCATATCCTCCATGATTTTTTCGCTTGTCGTAAAAAAACCGACTAGCTTATATGTGGTGTTTTTAAGTTCATTATCTTCTTTTTGATCATCATTTATATAGGATAAATCAATTTCATCACCAATCTTATAATAATCTTTCAATGATTTATCAAGTATGATTTCATCATCTTTACTGATATTATTTCCCTCAACAATTTTAACTTTACTAAAATTTTTATCAAAAGATTTTAATCTAATAATTTTTTCTTTATCAAATAAGTCAATTGTATTTATAAAAGAAATCTGATCAATATCTCCATCTTTTTCAAGTAAAATTTTATCTTCGTAATCCATAGGATAGGTTGATTTCACAATTATATCTGGATGGTTAAATATATCTAAGGATTTATTAAGACTTTTTCTCATTGATGGGCCTGAAAGAGTCAAAGCTACAATTACCATAGTTGCAAGACCCACCATAATTCCTATAGAAAATACTTTCCCCTTTGTTTTTTTAATATCTCTTAGGATGTTTTTAAAATAAGTTCTCATCTTACCACTCTAAATCTTCTACCGAAACAGGATTGGCATTGTCATAGTTTTCTACAATTTTACCATCTCTTAACTCTATAACAGCATCTGCCATAGGTTTTATAAGTGAATTGTGGGTTATAATTATAACTGTGGCTCCAAGGTTTCTTGATGTATCTTGAAGTAATTTTAAGATATTTTTGCCTGTTTTATAATCAAGGGCTCCCGTAGGTTCATCACAAAGTAAAATCTTTGGATTTTTTGCTAAGGCCCTTGCTATGGCAACTCTTTGCTGCTCACCGCCTGAAAGCTGGGAGGGGAAATTGTCATGTCTTTTTGAAAGTCCCACTTCATCTAAAACTTCTTCTGCATTTAAAGAATTTTCAGATATTTCACTTGCAAGCTCTACATTTTCTAGAGCTGTTAGATTTGGTATCAAATTATAAAACTGAAATACAAATCCAACATCATTTCTTCTGTACTCGGTAAGTTCTTTTTCAGATAATTTTGATAAATTTTTACCATCAATTAATATATCACCACTGGTAGCCTGTTCCATTCCACCAATTATATTTAAAAGTGTAGTCTTACCTGCACCTGACGCACCTACAATTATCAAGAGTTTACCGGCGTCTAAGTCAAAGCTTATTTTGTCGTTTGCAAGGATTTCTGACTGGCCAGACTTATATTTTTTACTAACTTCGTTTAATTCTATATATGCCATAAAAACCTCTTCTTTATAGTATCTATACCTTTATTTATACCCGTTCTAGAGCAAAATAAAAGAGCCATTGGCTCTTAAATCTTTTTGTATTTTTCTCTAACTTCTGCTATTTTTCCGCAAGTCATCTTACCTTCAGGACAAGGTCCTCCTACACAAGATGGGCCTGCACTTGCAAATATATTTGGATATATTTCTTTTACAAGCTTTAACATTTGATCAGACAGTTCTCTTATCTCCCACTGGGCTCTGTTGCAAGATCTTAAGTTAAAAAAGTGAAGTAGGGTTCTTGCATTCATTGTAAATACAATTTTCGTCTCACAAGCATTTGGAAAGACGTATCTTGCATCTTCTATGGCCATCTTAGTCGCCTTTCTTTTTGCTGACTTTTCGTCATCTCCATCGCTGATCAAATCTTCGTAATGTTTTTTCGTAAGTATATCTGACAATTTGTCATAGGCTTTTTGATCTGTTTCCATGGCTCTAATAAAAATTTCTCTTGCTTCTTTATTCTCCATAATATGTGGTGGAATTATGTATTCAAAACCATCAAGCTTTACATATCTTTGGGATTGCTGAGAATAAGAAGCAAGCCTGTGGCGGACTAATTGGTGGGTTAGAGTTCTTGATACTCCTTCCGCTGCAAAAGTAAATGAAATATGTTCAATCGGACTTAAGTGACCAAGATTTGCTAGCATCTTTACATACTTTTCGATAGATTCCTCATCTTGTTTTTTTGATATTTCATCCACACCTACAGGAGAATAACATAATTTTCCAGCCTGAGCAATAGTTTCTTCTCCATTTTTTGTATAATTTAATAAACTAACCTTCAAACTTGTTTCTGTCATAAAAAACCTCTCCTTCATTAAAATTATACCTTTAAATTAATTAGAGGCTTTTTTTAGGAGTTTTTTATAAGATTTATCGATTAAGATAGCACCTAGCGGAGCTGTTATGATAATTCCAAGCACTGCTACTGATAAGATTGCCATCCCAGAGTCTAATCCATTGTTAAGAGCCACAGAGCCTATAGCTGCTTGAACAGTAGCCTTTGGAGTGTAGGAAAATATTGTGAATATTTTCTCTTTTTTGTTAAGCCTAGATCCAGCAACAGATATAAACACACCAAAAGACCTTATTATAAGACCTAAAAAGATTAGAAAAATTCCGATAGATCCTATTCCTGTCATATATTTAATATCAACTTCTGCTCCTACAAGAACAAAAAGTATGATCTCAGCAAAAATCCATAATTTCGCAAATTTGTCAGATAAGCTATCAACCACTCCTTTTTCTGCTCTTATCTTATAAGATGTAGCCATAGCAATCACAGCAAGAAGGCCAGAGATTGGAATTATCCCTTTTAGCATTCCTTCCATACTTACAAGCAAAAATGCAGTAGCTAAAATAATTATTACTTTAGTAGAATTTCTAATATAGGATCCGTTTTTATAGCGTCTTTCAAAAAATAAATATAATAAATATCCTATAAGAATTCCAAAACCAATTCCTAAAACAATTGAAACCGGTACCTTGAGTAATGATTTATAGGAAAAAGCTACCCCCTTTGCCATAGACAAAAATGACGAAAATAAAACCAAAACAAAAACATCATCGCAGGATGCCCCAGCCAAAATCATCTGTGGTACTGATTCATTCTTTCCATAGCCTTCGTC
>JBHWRC010000107.1:0-23047 GCA_043426375.1 Anaerococcus sp. | reverse complement strand
GTGTAAGTTCCTCTCATGTAATATTCCTTATCACCACGTTTCTCCACAAGCTTTTTAAACTTAGGTACTATTATGTCAAATGAACCATCTCCAGAAAGAGTTTTTCTAAAGTGATCGTGAGTTTCTTTCCTACCATCAAGTGATAAGACCACATTTTTCATATTCTCATTTAGGTAGTCGATATTTTCGTCATTTAATAGAAGGCCGTTGGTTGTAAAAGTAAAGTTGAAGTGTTTGTTAAATTCTTCTTCCTTACTTCTTGCATAATCTACAGTGTATTTTACAACATCTAAGTTCATTAGGGGCTCACCACCGAAGAAATCTATATCAAGATTGTAGTGACTTGCTGAATTCTCTAGAAGAAAGTCAATAGCTTCTTTGGCTACTTCCTTTGTCATAATTGCATCAGGCCCGTGGTATTTGCCACCCTTAGCAAAGCAATAATCACAAGTAAAGTTGCATGTATGAGCTACATTTAAGCATAAGGCTTTTATTGTTGTCGGCCTTTTTGTAACGTCGATTGCAAGATCTTTAAAATTATCTTCAGTAAATAATTGACCGGTTTTTATTAAGTCTTCTACCTCAGCAAAAGCAGCATTTATTTCATCATCTATCAGGGCGTATTTTTCTTTAATATCTGTTTTTAGTAGGTCCTTGTCTGTATTTTCGTATTTTTCTATTATATCGTATGTAACATCGTCTACAAGATGGACAGACCCACTATATATATCTAAAACAATATTAAAACCCTTTGCTTTATATTGGTGTATCATAATTTCTCCTTATATATAATCTATTATATTATACTTATTTACTCGGAATAAAAAGTTTAAAAAGAAAAAGAGACTGTTGCAGAAAGAATAAATCGTTCTAAAACCATCAGAGGGTCTCAGTGAGCCGACGGGCTAGTTTCTTAGAAAATTTTGCCTCCAAGATCCGGCAGGCTATGTAAAAATTTTAAGAGAACCTTCTGCTGATGGAACGATGTTTATTCATAGGTTGCAACAGACTCATTAAATAGAGTAAGTTTATTATCCTATTTATTTTCTTTTTTGCTAACACATTCTTGGTTTGCAACTCCGCAAGAAGTCTTACATGCAGATTGGCATGAAGTTTGGCATTCACCACAGCCGCCATCTTTTTTGCTCTTGTGAAGATTTCTTGTATTAAGTGTAAGTATTCTTTTCATATTAAATCTCCTTATTAATAAGAATTTCTTTTCAACTAATATATTAACATTTTTATTCATTCTTGTCAATTATACAGGATATTCTATTATTATTTATATTTAAGTTAATGTTGTTTGCCAAAAGGGAATTTATATTATTAAAAATTTCAGCAGAAATTAATTCCCCTGGTGCTAATATAGGAATACCTGGTGGGTAGGCATAGATAAATTCACCGCAGACTTTCCCTAAGGAATTACATAGGTCATATTCATTTTTATCCATCATATCTGCCTGATAAATTTCGTATACTTTTTCAGGTCTTCTATAGGTAAAAGCGATTGAATTTTTCTCATTTACTAGACTTTTATCTATTTTTCTAAGTATTCTAGCTAGGGTATCAAAAGCTTCTTTAGCATCAAAAATTGTCGAAATTAATAGGGCATAGGATGGATAGGACATTTCTATTTCGATTTTTTCATTTTTTAAAAGTTCTTGGAGAATTTTTCCATTAATTGAAGTGTTTTTTGTAGAAATAAGGATCTTAGACCTATCTTTTTTTATATCATCTATAAGCTCTAGATTATCAAGTTTCGTTTGATATAAATCATCAAGATTTGTCTTTAAAATTTTATATAGGCTTTTTACTTTGTCGATATTATTTATAATCTCATCTATTGATTGAAGAATAAGATAGGATGGCGAAGATGTTTGGAAAATCGCCATAGATTTTCTTACATCCTTAATTAGATCTTCATCATTTATTAAAACACTTGCACCAGGAGTAAGGGCTTGTAAGTTTTTGTGAAAGGATGTAATGGCTAGGTCAAAGGTATTTTCATATTGGTCTGTCAAAAACAGGTGAGACCCGTGGGCCATGTCAATAATTAATTTGATATCATAATTTTGGCAAATTTGGTATATTTTTTCTATATCTAAGATATAGCCTTCATAGGAAGGGCTTGTAATAACAAGAGCTCCATAAGAACTTTCTTTTAACTTTTTATCTAGATTTTCATAAGAAATATCTACTATGGCTCCAATTTCATTTGTAATTACATCTATATAATCAACGCTTAGATTATTGATAAGGCAAGCATTATAGACTGCCTTGTGGGATGATCTTTGTATTAAGATATTTTTATTGTTCTTAGTCACAGCTCTTATAGTTGCAAGAATTCCAGCCGTAGATCCATTTGTGGAAATGATAGCGTCTTTAACATTGTATATATTAGCTAACTTTTTTTCCATCTCTACAAAGACTTCCTTAGGGTCATTTAGGTTATCAAGTCCATCTATTTCTGTAAAATCTCTAGAGTAACCAAGATTTTTATTCAAAAGCGAACTTCTTTTATGTCCTGGCATATGGAAAGGATAGTAATTTTCTTTTAGGTATTGGTCTATTATTTTATTAAGCATATTTCCTCCACTAGTATTATAGCTTAACTTAAAAAAAATGTAAGATTATTTTTACTTTTGGGTGTATGATAAGTTTAGGTGATAATATGAAAAATAAGACGATAAAATTTTTAAAGTCGGCAATTATATTTTTACTTTTTGTAATAGTTTTTGCCGCAGGATTTCTTATAGTAGGTTTTTTAAGAGATGAAGGGGTGACAAGTCCCATAGGTAGTAGCGTATCTTCTAATAATGAGACCTTATTTCTTCTAGCAGGAGTCGATTCAACAGGTGAAGAAACTGGAACTAGGACAGATACGCTTATGTTGATAAAGGCTGATAAGGACAATGAGACAGTAGATATTATTTCTATTCCAAGGGATTCATATGTTTCTATAAATGGAAGTATGGATAAGATTAACGCTGCCCACTCCTATGGAGGAATAGACCTTACAATGGAAGTTGTAAGAGACTTTTTGGGTATAAATCTTGATAAGTATATAGTGATCTCCTTTGAAGCTGTCACGAAAGGAATTGACGCTCTTGGTGGTATGGATGTAGATGTAAGCAGCGATGTGGCTGCTGTGATGGGGATCAATCCAGGCATCCATACAATGAATGGAGATGAGGTTTTAAACTATGTAAGATTTAGGAAGGGCTATCAGAATGCTGACCTCGGTAGGATTGGTACCCAGCAAGACTTTATAAAGCAATTTATAAAAGAATCGACAAAGGTAAAAAATCTTCCGAAGCTTCCCAAGGTATATATGGCTATGAAACCTTATCTAAAGACTAATATGTCTATGAAAGAGCTTTCAGGTCTTGCCATTAATTTCAAATCAGTCGACTCTCCAAGTCTTAATTCTGTGAAATTAGAGGGGGAAGGGTTTAACCTTAATGGAGTGTCTTATTACAAAATATATCCAAATTCTATAGAGAACATAAGAAATACTTACCTAAATTCATTTTTAAGAAATGAGTAATAGGGTATAATAGCTATGTATTAAAATGGAGGAATTATGGATATCAAATCGTTAATTAGAGTAATTGAAGATTACCCAGAAAAGGGCATATCCTTTAAGGATATAACAACACTTCTTAAAGATACGGATGGTTTTAGAAAAACTATTGATCTTCTTGAAGAAAAACTAGAAGGCTATGAATTTGATTATATAGCAGGTATTGAATCAAGAGGCCTAATATTTGGAGCTCCACTTGCAGATAGACTAAACAAGGGCTTTATACCAATAAGAAAACCTGGAAAGCTTCCTGCAGAAATTGAAAAAATGTCATACGAGTTAGAGTATGGGACAAATGAGTTAGAAATTCACAAAGATGCATTAAACGAAGGCGATAGGGTTGTGATAATCGATGACCTTATAGCTACAGGTGGATCTGCAAAAGCAGCGGCTAAACTCGTTGAATCAATAGGCGGAGATGTAGTTTGCTTTGAGTTTCTAATCGAACTAACTGCCCTAAAGGGAAGGGAAATGCTAGATGGATATGAAGTTATTTCGCTAGTAGAATATGACCATTAATTAAAATAAGGAGAGATTTCTTTTGGGAGTCTCTTTTTTAATGGTTGTTTTTAAGTATATTTAAGTTGCATGTAATTATATTTATATATACAAATTAAATTATAGAATTACTTGAACTAATCAGAATTCCTAGTATAATTTAATTAAGGTCAGAGATGGTCAAAGATTTAAAGATGGAGGTAAATATGCAATTTAGAGATTATTATGAAGTGCTAGGGGTGGATAAAAAAGCTAGTGCTGATGAAATCAAAAAAGCTTATAGAAAATTAGCAAAAAAATACCACCCAGACCTTCATCAAAATGATGAAAGTGCACACAAAAAATTTACAGAAATAAATGAAGCCTATGAAGTTTTATCAGATCCAGAAAAAAGGCAAAAATATGACACCTTTGGTGCAAATGCAAACTTTTCCGGGGGACAAAATTTTGATCCAAGCGATTTTGGTTTTGACTTTGGAAACTTCGGGAATGGCTCTTACACATATACAAGTTCTGATTCGTCAGGTTTTTCAGATTTTTTTGATACCCTATTTGGTGGCTTTGGCCAAGGAAGTGGGGCATCTTCTAGAAGGTCTTCTAATTTTGGAGGATTTTCTAGTGGCTTTAATAAAAAGAGCAAGTCAAAACTTAATACTGAGGTTAAGATATCAATTGATGAAGCCATGAAGGGTACTAAAAGAAAAGTTTCTATAAAGAGTAAATCTGGACTTACAGATGTTGATATAAATATACCAAAGGGTCTTAAAAATAATAACAAGATTAAGATTGATGGCTCTAAGTATGGACTTAATGCAGATATATTTGTCAAAGTAATAATTGAAGAAGAAGAAAACCTTAGGCTTGAAGGGATAGACTTTGTTAAAAAAGTAAAGATAAGCCCATGGGATGCTTACTTTGGTTGTAAGAAAAAAATAGATACTATTAAAGGCAACATCCTGGTAAGTATTCCAGAAAAAATTGCGGCTGATAAAAAAATTAGACTAAAAAACTTAGGATATACTGACAGGAAAGATAAGACTGGGGATTTGATACTTGAAATAAAAATCGAAAATCCAGAACTTAATGAAGAACAAATAGAATTATACAAAAAGCTAAAAGAAACCGAGGGATAATATGGATAACAACAAATTAACACAAAAATCAATCGAAGCTATCAACAATGCAAACTCAATGGCAATCAAAGATGCAAATCCAGAAGTAAATGAATTTCATTTGGCTCTTAGCTTAGTTGATAGCCCAGACTCCTATGTTTATATGGTTTTATCAAAAATGGGAGTAGATGTAAACTCCTACAAAAATGATATTGAAAAGAAAATAGAAATCCTTCCTAAGCAGTCAGGAAATGCAAAAACTTATCCATCTCAAGTCTTCCAAAGAATCTTTTTGAAAGCAGAAGATGAGGCAGAAGCAATGGGTGATTCATTCATTTCTACAGAGCATATTTTCCTATCACTTATTAAGGAAAATACTGAAATGACTCCTATTAACAAAAAATATAATATTACCTACAAGACATTCAAAGACCATGTCTTAAAAGTCAGGAATGGTCAGAAAGTAACTACAGATAATCCAGAAGAAACCTCAAATCCTCTAGAAAAATTTGGTAGAGACCTAACAGCTGAAGCAAGAGAAGGTAAAATAGACCCTGTAATTGGAAGAGATGCTGAGATTAGAAATGCCCTAAGAATCTTATCTAGAAGAAAGAAAAATAATCCAGTTTTAATTGGTCAACCTGGTGTTGGTAAGACAGCAATAGTAGAAGGTCTTGCTCAAAGAATTGTAAACAACGATGTACCAGAGCCACTCCAAGGCAGGAGGATATTTTCTCTTGATATGGGTGCCCTTGTTGCAGGTGCTAAGTATAGGGGTCAGTTTGAAGAAAGGCTTAAGGCAGTAATCGAAGAGGTCAAAAAATCAGATGGACAAATTATAATGTTTATTGATGAAATCCACACAATTGTAGGTGCTGGTAAGTCAGAAGGAGCAATGGATGCATCAAATATTATGAAACCAATGCTTGCTCGTGGAGAAATAAAGGTAATAGGTGCAACAACCCTTAATGAATATAGGGAATATATAGAAAAAGATGGAGCTCTTGAAAGAAGATTCCAAAAGGTTATGGTAGAAGAACCTAGTGTGGAAGATACAATATCAATCCTAAGAGGTATAAAGGATAGGTATGAAATTTTCCACGGAATCAGGATTCAAGATTCAGCAGTAATTGCAGCAGCAGAGTTATCTGATAGGTATATTTCTGATAGGTTCTTACCTGATAAGGCAATTGACCTTATGGATGAAGCCTGTGCAACCGTAAGGACAGAAATAGACACTATGCCAGCTTATCTAGATGAGCAAAAGAGAAAGTTATTACAACTTCAAATAGAAATTACAGCTCTCAAGAAGGAAGATGATGAATATTCTAAAAAAAGACTAGCAGATCTTGAAAAAGAGCTTGCAGACCTATCTGAAGCTTATAATGAAGATTTCCTAAAATGGAAAGAACAAAAATCTGCAATTGATGATGTAAAAACTATCAAAGAAGAGATCGATAGGGTTAAGGTAGAAATTGAGCAAGCTGAAAGGTCTTATGATTTTGAAAAACTTTCTGAACTTAAGTACGGAAAGCTTGTAGAATTGGAAAACGAATTAAAGCAAGCAAATTCATCAAACGAGGAAGAATCTTCAATTAAAGAAGAAGTAACCGACGAAGATGTAGCAGATGTTGTTTCAAGCTGGACAAATATACCAGTTTCTAAGCTTGTAGAGACAGAAAGAACAAAAATCCTTCACCTAGCAGATACTCTTCATAAAAGAGTAATAGGGCAAAACGAAGCAATAAATGCAGTCTCTGATGCTATTATAAGGGCTAGGTCTGGACTTAAAGATCAAAATAGACCTATAGGATCTTTTATATTTTTAGGCCCAACAGGAGTTGGTAAGACAGAACTTGCAAAGACTCTAACAGAAGCAATGTTTGATGACGAGCATAATATGATAAGGATTGATATGAGTGAATATATGGAAAAATACTCAGTATCAAGGCTAATCGGTGCTGCTCCAGGTTATGTAGGCTATGAAGAAGGTGGACAACTTACAGAAGCTGTTCGAAGAAAGCCTTATTCAGTAATTCTTTTTGATGAGATAGAAAAAGCCCATCCAGATGTATTTAATATATTGTTACAAGTCCTAGACGATGGTAGACTAACAGATAGTCAAGGTAGGACCGTAGACTTTAAGAATACAATAATTATAATGACATCTAATATTGGGTCAGAATTGCTAATTGATGGGATAAAAAGCGACGGCACAATTAAGAAAGAAAACCAAGAACAAGTAGAAGAGGTTCTAAGATATTCTTTCAAACCTGAGTTTTTAAACAGGATAGACGATATAGTGATGTTCACACCATTAACTAGCGATCAAGTCTATAAAATTATTGACCTACAAATTGATAATATAAGAGAGAGATTAGCTGATAAGGACATCAAGCTAGAAATTACACCGGCTGCAAAAGAATACATTTTACACAATTCTTACGATGTAGAATATGGCGCAAGACCTGTTAAGAGATACCTACAAAGAAATGTAGAAACACAACTAGGTAGACTTATCATAGAAGGTAAAGTAGCTGATAGGGATACAGCGGTACTAGAAGTGGTAGATAATAAACTAGAATTTAAAATAAAATAGCATTTAAAGCTAAGTAGAAATAAAAACAGAGTAATTTAGTTAATTATTCTGTTTTTGTTTTGGCTATTTTCTGGGACTTATACTATATGTAGTAATTTATAATGGACCGACTACTACATATAGTAGAAAAATTTTACTTTCTATATCAAATGTGATATGATATTTATGAACAATTTCGGAGGTAAAAATGTTACAGGTAATAAAAAGAGATGGTACTAAAGTCGACTTTAATAAAGATAAAATCACTATAGCTATCGAAAAAGCAATGCATTCCCCAAGCGGTATTTATGTGGAAGGGCAAGCTTTTGAAATAGCAAGTGAGATAGAAGATAGGTCTAAAAATAAAAGAGAAATCTCAATCTATGAAATCGAAGATTTAGTCTACTACAAACTAATTGATAGGAAAAACCCAGCTACTGCCAAGGCTTATGAGTCTTATAAGTCAGTTCAAGCCTACAAACGCGAGCAAAATACATCTGATGATGAAATAATCGGGCTGTTAAATCGAACAAATATAGATGTAATGGATGAAAACTCAAATAAAAATCCTATAATTGCTTCAACGCAAAGAGACTTAATAGCAGGTGAAGTAGCAAAAGACATAGCAAAGAGAAAACTTATACCAGCAGACCTTGTAGAGGCTCACGAATCAGGAGCAATACATATCCATGACCTTGATTATCTAATTCAACCAATATTCAATTGTTGTTTGGTAGATATGAAAGATATGCTAGATAATGGGACAGTTGTAAATGACAAGATGATTGAAACCCCAAAATCATTCCAAGTAGCTTGTAATGTAATGACTCAAATTATTGCACAGATTGCATCCAACCAATATGGTGGGCAATCAATTAACATATCTTGTCTAAGCCCATATCTTGAAAAATCTTTTAATAAAAATATGAAATTATCAAAAGAAATCTTAGGAGATACTGAAAAGGCAAAGGAAATGGCTGATGCCTTAACAAAGAGAGATCTTGAAAGTGGAATCCAAACAATCCAGTACCAGATAAACACTCTAATGACATCAAATGGCCAATCACCTTTTGTTACACTTTTTATGCATACAGATGAAAATGATCCATACCTAGACCAAACTGTAGAAATAATTAATGAAATCCTAAAACAAAGAATCCAAGGTATAAAAAATGACCAAGGTGTATATGTAACACCAGCTTTTCCAAAGTTAATATATGTCCTTGATGAAAATAACGTGAATCCAGACTCAAAATACTTTGATCTAACAAAACTTGCTGCTAAGTGTACTGCAAAGAGAATGTACCCTGACTATATATCAGCTAAAAAAATGCGTGAAAACTACGAAGGAAATGTATTTTCTCCAATGGGGTGTAGGGCATTCCTTCCGCCATATAAGGATAAATATGGTGATTATAAATTTGATGGTAGGTTCAACATGGGAGTTTGCACGATAAATCTCCCACAAATAGGAATTCTGGCCCAGGGTGACGAAGACCTATTCTTTGAAATATTAGAAAAGAGATTAGAACTAGTTAAGGAAGTCGGCCTGTTAAGATACGAACACTTATCCAAAGTAACAAGTGATTCCTCACCAATCCATTTCCAACATGGTGCAATAGCAAGACTTAAAAAACACGAATCTATTAAGCCACTATTAGAAAATGGTTATGCAACAGTTACAATTGGCTATATTGGAATATATGAAGCTACAAGATTAACCATAGGGGAAAGCCATACTACAAAAAAAGGCCATGACTTTGCCATGAAAATCATGGAAATGTTAAATGAAAAGAAAAATGAGTGGACAGATCAATACGGTATTGCCTTTGCTGTCTATGGTACACCTGCAGAAAGCCTAACTCACAGGTTTGCATCTATTGATAAAGAAAGGTTTGGAGATATTGAAGATGTCACAGACAAGGGATATTATACAAATTCTTTCCACGTAGATGTAAGAGAAGAAATAAGTGTTTTTGAAAAATTTGATTTTGAATCAGAATTTCAAGAATTATCCACAGGCGGTTGTATTTCCTACGCAGAAATTCCAAATATGACCAATAATATTGAAGCAGTCCTAACTATGATTGAATATATCTACGATCACATTCAATACGCAGAATTCAATACTAAAAGCGACTATTGTGGAAACTGTGGCTATGATGGAGAAATTCTCCTAGATGATGATAATGAGTGGTATTGTCCAAATTGTGACAACCATGATAGGGCAACCCTTACTGTAGTAAGAAGGACTTGCGGTTATCTTGGAGAAAATTTCTGGAATGAAGGTAGAACAAAAGAGATAAAAGCGAGAGTGCTTCACATATGAATTACGCACAAATTAGAAAATACGATGTAGCTAATGGTCCTGGTATCAGGACCACTTTTTTCCTTACGGGTTGTGATAGGAATTGCCCAAATTGTTTTAATACAGATTATATGGATTTTAATCATGGCAAGAAATGGGATGAAGATGCTGAAAGAGAAGTTATTTCATATCTTAAATTAAAACAAGTAGAAGGTCTTACAGTTTTAGGTGGAGAGCCCTTCGAAAATCCTCTTGGCCTGCTTAAAGCTCTTAGAAATATAAAAAAAGAAGTCGATAAAAGTATTTGGATTTACACTGGATTTGTATTTGAGGACTTAGTAAATATGAAAATTGCAAGAAAAATCTTAGAAGAGATTGATGTCCTTGTCGATGGGGAATTTATCGAAGAACTTAAGGACCTTAGCTTAAAATTTAGAGGATCTTCAAATCAGAGAATTATAGATGTGAAAAAATCCCTCATAAATAATAAGGTAATTATATTAAATGGGTATAAATAATACAAGAGATAACTTAGGAGGGAAAAATGATAAATAATAAGAAAAGATCAGGTGCGGCAGGTCTTATAATCGCGATAATAGCTGTTATTGTTATAGGACTAATCATGATAGTGCCAACCTACAATAGGCTTGCTGCAAGTCGTGAAAATGTAAATCAGGCTTATGCACAGGTACAAAACGTTGTGCAAAGAAGGGCTGATTTGATACCAAACTTAGTAAGTACTGTAAAAGGCTATACTGACCATGAATCAGAAACACTTACAAAAGTTACTAATGCAAGGGCAGGTATCCAAAATGCAGAAGGCCCACAAGAGCTTGCAGAAGCAAACGAAGAACTTACAAGGGCTATTGGAGATATAAATGTAGTAGTAGAAGCCTATCCAGAACTTAAGGCTGACACACAGTTTGTACAATTAATGGATGAACTTGCTGGAACTGAAAACAGGATTTCAACAGAAAGAAAAAATTATAACGAAGCTGTACAATCTTATAATACTGATATAAAGAAATTCCCAACAAATTTAATTGCTAAATTTACAGGCTATGACCCAGCAGAATACTTCCAGGCAGATGCTAGTGCGCAAGATGCACCAAAAGTAGACTTTGGTAACTAGGAGTTAAGATTATGAGAAAGGCAAAATTTAATAGGCTTTGGCTGTTAATAGTAGTGTTTATATGCCTTTTTCATATAAATTCCTATGCTAGCATTCCGAGCCCAACAGAAAACTACTATCTTGATGAATTAAATGTCTTAGATCAAAATACAAAAGAAAATATTAACAAAACAAACAGGCAATTAGAAGAGAAAACAGGGAGCCAAGTAATTGTAATGATTCTAAATAATCCAGAAGGCTTAGAAGGATCTTATTATGGAACTGAAATCTTTAATGCTTGGAAGATAGGTGACCAAAAGAATAAAAATGGCGTTCTAATCCTTCTTCTAAAATCAGAAGAAAAAGGCAAAAACCAGGTAAACATTATCACTGGGTACGGTATAGAAGGTAGACTCAATGATGGTAAGGTTGGTAGGATAATTGATAACTTCATGATGGATAAATTAAGGGAAGGAGATTATTCACAAGCCTTAAATGAAGGGTTTAATGCTGTTGTTGGAGAAATTGCCGCAGAGTATGAAATTGAGCTAGAAAAAGATTACACACCCTATCAGGAACAGCTCAGTGACTCTTATAGTGAAAGTGGTATATCTCTAGGAACTATCATTTTCATAATTGTTGTATTTATAATAGTATCTAATATTATAAATAACAACAATAATTATGGAGGTGGCGGAGGATTTAGAAGACGCAGACGATATGGTTACCCAAGATATGGCCCAGGTTGGTCATCAAGGAACGACTCTTCGTGGGGATCATGGGGAGGAGGCTCAGGATTTGGCGGCGGTTCTTCAGGTGGAGGATTCTCCGGAGGAGGAGGCTCATCTGGTGGAGGCGGAGCTGGCAGAAGTTTTTAAGGAGAAAATATTGAAAGGATATTTAGCTAGTCATTTCTTTAATGATGCGATGTTTAGGTGGACGGAAGATTTAGCAAGCTTTATTGAGGCAAATACTGACCTAGACCTATATGTACCACAAAGAAATGCAGATATTAATGATAAAAAAAATAACGACGCAATTATCACTGACATAAAAATATCACAAGCAGATACAGCACATCTAAAAGAATCTAATATTTTGATAGCAAACTTAGACGGACTTACAATAGACGATGGAGTTAGTGCAGAAATAATGGCCCATGGGGTAATGAGAGAATTTGAACTAGATCATGGAATTGATTTTCCGAGGATGATTATTGGAATTATCACAGACATGAGATATCAAGGCACCGGGGAAAATAAGCTATATAGAAATCTTATGGTCGTTGGTAAAGTAAAAGAACATGGTAATCTTGTTGTTGGCTATGCAGGAGATGCCTCATTTAAAGATGAAGTAGTCGAGTTAATAAATAAATTTATAGAAGAAAATAAATAATTCAAGCATAAGGCCTTAAATAATTTAGGGCCTTTTTCTTATAACTTCTAAGTTTTTTTACATATAATCGAATAAAAAATTAAGTTTACAATTATTTTACAAAGCCCTCAAAGATTGATAAATAGGTAACTATTCCGGGTTAGAAAACCTTATCATTTTTAAAAATGCTCAAAATCTTTCAATAAATTAAAGAAATAATGTTATTAATTGCGAAAGCAGGGTATAATGATAAAGAGAACATCCATCTTAAACTTATAATATATTAAACGGAGGATTGCATGATAGATAATTACAAATTATGGAAAGATATGTTCACTAATAGTCAAAAAATGATGAATGATTGGGTTGAAAACTTTTCCAATCCAATGGGTAGTAAGAAAGAAGATGAAAAACAAGAATTCGATTTCACCAATTTCCAAGATGTGATGTCCTTCCAACAAAAAATGTATGAAGACTTACAAAAAATGTATGGCTTTATGAATCCACAAAACTATGCTAAACAAAACCCATATGACATTTGGCAAGGCATGATGACTCAGTATAATCCATTTGAGGCAAGCAAATATATGCCTGAATTTAACATGGAAGTATTCGAGAAAATGGTGAATTCACAAAAGTTATATTTAGGCGCATATGAGAGTTGGAAAAAGTTTAATGAAAACATTATTGAACCAGGAAACAAGTTCTATAAAGAAAATATGGATCAAATGATAGACCAATTTAATAGGATTTTTGTAAATAATTTAATACCATTGATGCCAAAAGAACTTCAAGGTTTGATGACTGATACACAAAGCTATGTAAACACATATTTTAAATCCCTGGAAAACGTTATAGGGCCATGGGCAAAGGCTTACCAAAATATAGCAGATATAGCAATGGATAGTATATATGACGATCCAATGAAACTATCAGACACACTTAGACAATGGAAGAAAGCATATGATCAAACATTTGGTATTCTAGTTAAATCTCCAATGGTTGGCTCTTCAAGAGAAATGCTTGAACAAAATAATAAAGCTATAGATGCAATGATTGAGATGCTTGTATCTGTTTCTGAATTTATAACAAAATCATCATCAGTAGGATATAAATATTCTAACGAAGCATTTAAAGATTATGCAGAATCTCTCCAAAATGGCGAGGGTCCAAAAACCTTTAAAGAATTCTATAACATGTGGTCAAAACATGTAGAAGATGCAATAGAAACATATTTCTATACAGACGAATTTTCACAACTAATAGCAAAAACAGCTGATTCTGCTATGATTTTTAAAATTGAATATAACAAATTGATAGAAAAATCACTTGCAGATTTACCAATCGTTACAATATCACAAGTAGATAACGTTTACAAAAAAGTCTATGATTTAAGACGTGAGCTTAGAGAAATAAAAAATGAATTGGAAGATTTAAAAAAATCTACAGATAATAAGACAACAAACAAGTAAGAGTTTATACTTGGAGGTAATGATAGATGTATAACAATTATAATTTTTTTGATTTAAAAACCAGTATGCAAGATAATATCAAAGCTCAAGAAAAGTTTTTAAAAAGCTTTGAGTCTATGATAGATGTAAAAGGCAACCAAGCCAACCAAACACCTAGAGAAGTGGTGTTTGAAGAGGACAAATTAAAACTATATCACTATAAAAAATCTACAAGAAGTGTAAATAAAGTTCCTACACTTGTAGTATATGCTTTGGTAAACACACCGGCAATGATGGATATTGGACAAGATAAATCCTTTATCAAGAAACTAGTTGATAGTGGTCTAGATCTATATTTAATCGAGTGGGGTTATCCAACTCAAGAAGACAAATACCTTACACTAGATGACTATATAAATATCTATATAGACGACTGCGTTGAGCATATTAGGAAAGAAAAGGGAGTTGATCAAATAAATATTATGGGTGTATGCCAAGGTGGTACATTTAGCTTGATGTATACAGCACTTCACCCAGAAAAGATCAAAAATGTTGTTACATTAGTAACTCCTGTTGACTTCTCTACAGACGATGGCTTGTTATTTAAATGGGGCAAGTTCCTAAATTCTGATAGAATGGTAGAAGCTTATGGTGTTGTTCCTGGAGAATTTATGAATACAGGATTCTTAACACTAAAACCTATTTCTCTAATGGTAAATAAATATGTAGACTTGATTAACGATTTGGATGAGCCTGATAACTTATCTAACTTTATGACTATGGAAAAATGGATCTTTGATAGTCCTGGCCAAGCAGGTATGGCATATAAAGATTTCTTAAATTCTATGTATAGAGAAAACAAACTTGCTAAAGGTGAGATGGAAATAGCTGGTAAAAAGGTTGACCTAAAAAATATCACACAACCAGTTCTAAACCTTTACGCAGAAAGAGATAACCAAGTTCCAAACGCTGCAACTACACCACTAAAAGATTTAGTTGGATCTAAAGACTATACAGCAAAAGGATTCCCAACAGGACACATAGGAATGTTTGTAAGTGGTAGAAGCCAAAAAGAAGTAGCTCCAACAGTAGTAGATTGGATTAAGGAACGCTCTAAATAAGGGGGAAGTATGGATACACTGAAAGGATATACAATCAATGAGCTAGAAGTAGGTCAAAGTGCTTCATTTACAAAAACAGTAACCGAAACTGATTGCTATAATTTCGCAGGTGTTACTGGTGACTTCAACCCAGCTCACATTAATGAAGTTTATGCAGAAAAAACCTTCTTTAAGAAGAGAATTGCCCATGGAATGCTAGGTGCAGGATTCATATCTGCAGTGCTTGGTACAAAATTACCAGGGCCAGGTACTATATATCTGGACCAAGATTTGAAATTTAAAAAGCCTGTTTATTTCGGAGATACAATTAAAGCTGAATGTATTATAGAAGAAGTAATAAAGGAAAAAAATAGGGTAGTACTAAAAACAATATGTACAAACCAAAATGGCGATGTTGTTATAGAAGGTAAAGCTACAGTAATGGCGCCTAAATGAGATAATTTAAAAGTGATGGTTGAAATAAATCAGCCATCACTTTTTGTATTAGTAAATTTTTATTTAATTTTTGGCATTACTTTTACTGCAAAGACATAAAGCAAGATATAATTTATAACGCCATCAAGTAATAGCTTTGGAGCCCTTGATACAAGTAAGACCATATAAGGTGTTTCGTATAATTGGCTTAGCCAAAGTGGAGTCAAGAACATATGGTTTATGCCAAAGACGAAAACTACTATTAGTAAGATTTCAATCTTTAAACTAATGTTCTTTTTTCTGCAGTAGGAACTGATAAATGCAGGTATCATACCAGTAAGAACCGATCTTAGGGTAAAACCAAGATGTGGTACACCCCCAGCATTAATCATTACACCGATTAAATCTGCAGTAAGACCTGACAAAGCTCCCAAAAATGGACCTAGCATCATACCAGAGATAATAAGTGGTAAAGAACCAAATGAAAACTTCATTGTTGGTGTGATAAAAATACCAAAATACCTGGATAATACTATGGAAAGTCCTGTAAGCATGGAAGCTTTTACCATGGAATCTACGTTTAACTTTTTATTCATATTTCCCCTTTCTATCAGAGGTCAGCGGTTGCGATAAAGAATCGAAAATTCGTCTGGAAACAACAACCCATTTTCCAGCACTAGCGCTCTTTATCTACTCTGATATATCTATTATAGACTAAAATATGAAAATATAAAAGCTTTTAATCAAATTCTAATACAAAACCCTGTTCTTTTAGGGTATCAAACATCTTGTTCCTATTTTTTATAATTGATCCTTGTTTTTTTAGTATTTGACTGGAAAATGACTCGCTTTTCCTACCTGATTCCCTAAGATCATAATAGGTTGTCATTTCTTGGTCGTAATCTTTAATCATATCAAGATATGAGTCATAGGTCCTATAGGTATTTTCATAAGTTTTAAGCTTCATATCAAGTCTTGGTTTTAATTGAGGATTTTGATTTGGAATTCCAAAACCCACACCTACTGCTGGATAAGTTAATTTTGGCATGCCCAAAAGTTTAATTACCTTTTTTGTATCGTTGTGGATATTACCAAAATAATTGGCCCCAAGTCCTAGGGATTCGCATGCAACTGTAAGATTTTGAGCTGCGATAATAGCGTCTGTAAAGCCTTGGATAAATTTATCAAAGCTTATAATATTATCATTTTCCTCTCCCATTTCTCTTGCTATTTCGTAATTTCTCTTAAGGTCAACTATAAAGATCCAAAGCTCAGGGGCTCTTCTCATATATTCTTGGTTGCCATTTTCAGCAAGAGCCTCCTTGACTTTTTGATCAGTAACCCTAATTACCGACATATTTTGCATTCCGTTAGATGATGCAGACATATTTACTACATCTAGTAGGTATGAGATTATCTTCTCGTCAATTTTTTCTTCTTTGAACTCTCTTATTGTTCTGTGATTTAGTTGGGTTTTAATTGTTTCGTTCATAAAATCCTCCTTTCTTAATTTATACCCATTAGAGTATAATAAATATAGGAGAAATTATGAAAATAAAGACATCTGTGAGAAACTTGATTGAATTTGTTATGAGGTCTGGCGATATTGATAACAGATTTAGGGATAATACCAGGATGGTTGAAGGTATTAAGGCTCATCAAAAGATTCAATCAAAATATGGTAAGAATTATAAAAAAGAATATAAGCTTAAAAATACTACAACCTATAAAAATGTAGATTTTGAAATTGAAGGCAGGGCAGATGGTCTTGGTGTAAAAGATGGTATTTATCTTATTGATGAAATAAAATCTACCTCTAGAAATCTTGATGAGCTTACAGGTGATAACAAATTACACTGGGCTCAGGCTATCTGCTATGCTTACTTTTTTGCGGTGGATAATAATGAAGATAATATGTTGATATCTCTCACATATGTCTCTATTGATGATTATAAATCAAAAATATATGAAAAGAAATTTAATTTTAAAGAGCTTAAAGATTTCTATTATAAGCTTTTGGATGAGTACCTTATATTTTCAAAAATACTTGTGACCAATATTGAAAAGCGTAATGAAAGTATAAAAGATTTAGAATTTCCTTATAAAACTTATAGAAAAGGTCAGAGGAAGATGGCTGTGGCAGTTTATACAGCAATACTAGATGAGAAAAACTTATTTGTCGATGCACCCACTGGTATTGGTAAAACCATATCTACAATTTTTCCTAGTATAAAATCCATGCCAGAAAATCTTACTGATAAAATTTTCTATCTGACAAGTAAAAATACTATAGCAAAAGAGGCATTAAAAAGTCTTCATATTCTTAAAGATAAGGGTCTATTTATCAAGGCTCTCCAGATAACTAGTAAGGAGAAAATTTGTTTAAACGATGAAGTTTCCTGTAATCCTATAGATTGTCCATTTGCCAAGGGACATTTTGATAGGGTAAATGATGCATTAAAAGATATATTAGCTAATGAAAATATCATAGACTATGATATAATTATCGAGTATGCAAAAAAATATATGGTTTGTCCTCTAGAATTTGAGCTAGATATTAGCACATACTCTGATTTTGTAATTTGTGATTACAATTATGTTTTTGATCCAAATGTATTTTTGAAGAGGTTTTTCGACGAAGTTATAGATTCATATGTATTTTTAATCGATGAAGCCCATAATCTCTTAGAAAGAACTAGGGATATGTATTCTTATTCATTTAGGGATTCTGATTTTACTTCTTTGAGTGGTAATTTAGATGAAAAAAAAGATAAGAAGCTTAAAAATAGTTTAGCGAAAATAACTGAAGACTTTTATAAATTAGAAACTATAGCTAAGAAAAATCCATATTATTTCACAGATGAATACATAGAT
The DNA here is from genome assembly GCA_043426375.1 of Anaerococcus sp. GTDB lineage: Bacteria > Bacillota > Clostridia > Tissierellales > Peptoniphilaceae > Anaerococcus. Next base: position 4,623 of record JBHWRC010000107.1, on the reverse strand, counting down.
ATTTTAGATAAAGATTTAATTTCACTATCAAAAGTAATGGAGAAATTTCTAGTAGAAAAAACCGAGCATCCGTCTTATGATTTGGTCCTTGATTTGTATTTTGAGATAAATAAATATCTTAAAATATCAGATTATTTTACAGATGGTTTTTATAATGTAATAAGCTATGACAAAGAAAGTATGGAGAGAAAATTTGAAATAAAATGCGTTGACCCTAGAGAAGTGCTTAAGATCAAGTATAGCCTTTCTAGAAGCTCTATATTTTTCTCAGCTACACTTTCTCCAATGTCTTATTTTGTAAAAGCATTAGCAGGAGAAGAATCTCTAAAACTAAGGCTTGATATGCCCTTTAATCCTAATCATCTTTTAATAATTAAAAAAAGTTTATCAACAAGGTACAAGGATAGGAACAGAAATTTAGTCTTGATAGCAGAGTCTATAAATGATTTTGTGACAAGTAAAGATGGTAATTATTTTATATTTTTCCCATCATATTCTTACATGGAAGATATAGCAGAATATTACAAAGATACCTTTGATGGAGAAATAATCATTCAAGAAAGAATAATGATAGAATCTGATAGGGATGCTTTCCTATCTGAATTTACCAATGAGTCTAACAAGGTTGGATTTATAGTATTAGGTGGAATATTTTCTGAAGGTGTTGATTTGATTGGTGATAGACTTATAGGGTCGATGATAATATCTGTTGGTATGCCAGGAGTTTCCAAAGAAAGAGACTTAATTAAGTATCACTTTGATAAGGAAGGCTTCAGTGGATTTGACTATTCATACACTTATCCAGGACTCAACAAAGTATTTCAAGCAGCAGGCAGGGTTATAAGAGGAGAAGATGATAGGGGAATAATTTATCTTCTAGATGACAGATATTATTGGAAAAAATATATGAATCTTTTCCCCAAACATTGGACAAATCAGGTAATGGCAGATAATAAAAAAGATTTTTATAAAATAATAAATGGATTTTGGAGTATAGATGAAAAAGAGACAAACTAAAGATATAAAAATTAGCCAAATGAAGTATCCAAATATTTCTATTGGTTATGACGAGAACGGTAGAAAAGTAGAATTTAAGGGAGGAATCCTGGGCCAAACAGTAAGAGTAAAACCAGGAAAGAAAAACAAGGAAAGAATAAAGGGTAAGTTTATAGAACTTCTTGAAGAATCTAAGCTAGAAAACGCAAGAGATTATTGCCCCAATGTAGGAATTTGTGGAGGGTGTGCTTACCAAAAAGTTCCTTACGAAACTGAACTTATGCTTAAACATGGGATGATTAAAGATCTTTTCGAAGAGCATAATATTGACTATAAGGACGACATTAGGATAAACCAATCTGCTCTTATAAAAGGTTATAGAAATAAGATGGAATATACCTTTGGAGATTCGGAAAAAGGCGGTCCCCTGGTTCTAGGCCTCCATAGGAAAAGAAGATTTTACGAAATAGTAGACTGCAAAGAGTGTAATATTGTCGATGATGATTTTAATACAATTAGGGAAAAAGTCCAGGAATATTTTAGAGTCAAGGAAACAGATTTTTATCACAAAATGAGAAAAGAAGGTCTGCTAAGGCACCTAGTAGTAAGAAAAGCCATGCATACTGGTCAAATTATGGTAATACTAGTCACAACAAGTGAAAATACCCTAGATGAAACAAGACTTAGGCTATTTCTTCACATGCTTTTGGATATAGATCTAGTTGGAAGAATTTTCTCAGTTTACCATGTACTAAATGATTCAGTTGCAGATGCGGTTATTCCTGAAAAGATTAAATTAATATATGGCAAGGAATATATCACAGAAGAAATGATGGGCCTAAAGTTTAAGATATCACCTTTTTCATTTTTCCAACCAAATGTTTATACAGCAGAAAAACTCTACCAAAAAGCCTTTGAACTTGCAGAAATTGATAAAACCATGGATGTCTTAGACCTATACTCAGGTACAGGCACCATAACACAACTTATGGCAAGTGTTGCAAGGAGCGCAACAGGTATAGAAATTGTAGAAGAAGCTGTTGAAAAAGCTAAAGAAAATGCACAATTAAATGGTCTAGATAATGTAAAGTTCCTATGTGGAGATGTCTTAGAAGAAATTGAAAAAGTGGGAAATAAGTATGACGTGGTAATCTTAGATCCACCAAGAGCAGGCATAAGTCCGGCATCCCTTGAAAAAATCTTAGATATAGATTGCAAAAAATTTGTCTACATCTCCTGCAATCCAAAAACCCAAATGGAAAACCTAAAGACTTTCATAGAAAGAGGTTTTGAGATAAAAGACTACGAAATCTATGATCAGTTTGCGAATTCTAGGCATGTGGAGACGATTGCTTTACTTGAAAAATAATTTATTTACAGACCCTAAAAATGCACATTTTTGGCCAGATAAGAATGTACAATTTACTCACTCTTAACTATATCCTTTAGTCTATATGATTCACCAAGTATTTGAATAATTGAACAGCGATGAAGAATCCTATCAAGTATCGCATTTGCTATCCTTACGTCATAGAATATACTTTCCCAATCTGAAAAATTTATGTTTGTTGACACTATCGTTGATTTTTTCTCATATCTTCTATCTATTAGTTGGAATAGTAATCTTTCATCACCTTCACTAATAGGCAGATATCCTAATTCATCTATTATCAAAAGTCTGTAAGAAGCATAATGTTTTAGCCTTGCTGCTTCTATGCCTATTGATATTGATAGATGAGTTTTACCTACTCCACTTGACCCTAAAAATACTATGTTTTCATTATTTTCTAGAAAGCCTAATTGACATAGATCTTTTATTTGCCTTTCATCTATGCTTGGCTGAAAGGAAAAGTCAAAACTTGTTATGTCTTTTAAAGCAGGAAAGGCTGCTGTTTTTACCATTTGATTGGCTGCATTTATTCTTTTTGTATCTACTTCATAATCCGTTAATTTTAGCAAGGCTTCTACTAAGGATCTATTTCTATCTGATAGAAATTCGTCTAGGTGTAGAATGAATTGCTTTAATTTTAGGTATTCTAAGTTTTCTTTTAATCTTAGGTAATTACTGGTTTCTTTTACTATCAAACAAGGCTCCTATCTTTTTTAAGTTTTCTTTTGAATGTTCTTTTATGTCTATTTCATCTTTATAGGGCATTGTCTTTCTAACTATTTCTTGATAATGTTCTTTTAGATAGTTTAGCTTTTTATCTGTAATTTTATGTTTTACTATTAACTTTGTGGTATCATACAAGTACAAGTAGTTATCTTCTACTTGTAGTATTACTGTCTTTCCGATGTATTCAGTAGGTAGAGAATATTGGTTAGACTTGTATGATATCATCGAAGATTCATTAACTTTGACAATACTTTGATGGTTCTGATATTGGCTCCTAATTTCTTTAGATGGAAGAGGTTTTAAGGAGCCTTTATCTTTTTCTAGCAAGGATATTGGAGTTTTTGATGTTCCTTGATGTATGGTCATATTTTTTCTTAAATTTATCTTCTCAACTTTATCTACTAGTTGTTTGTATGATAGCTTTCCCTGATAAGCATCTAACTCATCTAATATTTTCATTTGGCTTTCAACCTTACCCTTTGTTCGTGGTCTTTTAGCTATACAAGGTTGGACTTTAAAACCATAATCTTTAGAAAATTCATAAAACTTGCTATTAATATCACCTTTGTAGTATTCACTTCTTGCCTTATCCATAACTGTTTTTAGATTATCTGTTAATATTACTCTAGGCACCCCTCCTAATTTTTCAAATGCATCATTTGGAAAAGCAAATATGGTTGATTGCCTTTTATCTAAGCTTGCATAGTAGATAGAATATCTAGAGTATCCTAAGATAAAGACAAAGATATTTAAGTCAACATAACCCTTATCTGTAGTTAAAAATCTAAAGTCTTCCTTCCAATCCACCTGTGCTTGTTCACCTGGTGCTGTTTCAAATCTCATAGACTTGACAGTTTTACTAGTTTTATTAGATTTTGAGAAATATTTATTTAATTCTTCATGTTTTTTTATGAAATGTCTAAATGTTGAGGAAGCTACATCTAAACCACGATTATCAACTAAGTATTGGTACAAGTTAGTTTTGTAATGAAACTTTTGAATACTAGTATCACTTAGAAGCTCTCTAATCAAAGGTATGAAAGGATCAATTCTACTTGTCTTAGTTCTAGCACAAGGCTTATTGTATCCATCATAATATTTCTTAACAGTCCTCATATCGACTCCTAAATCCTTAGCTATTTCTGAAAAATTAACCTTAATATTTAACACCTCCTGTAAGTGTTTTAACTTGCTTAAGTCATTTAGACTTTTAATTGCAAAATATTTAGAATCTTTAATTTCTAATTGGTAATACATATATTCTCCTAATTGTTTTATTAAATGTATTATCCAATTTAGTTTTTATTTGTACATTTTTATTTGGCCACTTTTGTACATTCTTATTTTATCATTTACAGATAATCGTCTAGAGATGAAATAACATAATTGTCCCTTGGTTACAAGGGCGCAATTATACACCCTAAAGGGTGCTTGCGTCCTGCGGAGCCAAACCCTTGCAGCGACCAACAACCATTCGCTTTTTAAAAGTCAAGGGTAAATAAACTCGCTAA
>JBHWRC010000106.1:0-17369 GCA_043426375.1 Anaerococcus sp. | reverse complement strand
CCGTCTTTTATTATATCTGTAATTTTTTCGTCTATTTCGTAGAAGTCGTCTGTTAGGTTGACTAAAACTACATAGGTCTCATCTTTGTAGGTTCTTTTGTAGGCATAGACTGCTTCATCTATAAATAGTTTTTCATATTGTCCGAGTCCAAAGGCTGATTTTCTTTTTCTAAGCATAATTGTTTCGTACAAAAAGTAGAAAAAGGAGTCAGAGTGTTTCAAATATTCTTTATAGTTATTGTCTGTATGGACCAAAGATCCATAGTAGTTTTCCACTTCCGAGAACCTGCCTAGGATTGATTCGTCCCATCTTAGGGGGATTTTACTTGAAAAGTTTGTCTCTCTTTTTATTTTATTGAAGGCTTCTTCCCTGTCATTTCCTTCTTCTAAATATGAATTATAAATAGCCTTTATTTCTTCATCGCTTATTTTATCCATGTCAACAAAGTATTCGCTTTTTGCTTCTACTTCTGTTCCCTGGTAGATAAATGGTATAGATTTTAAACTAAATAAGAGGGTTGCCATAGCTTCTGAAAGCGGCCTTGCTTCTTCATCGTGGCCTAGGATTTTTTCCATAAGCCTACCTCCATCTAGGTTGTCAAAGTCAATTCCACAAGGTATTTTTCCACTTATGTTTTGTACATCATCTATCAATTCATAGAAATCTTTGTAGGAGTTTTTCCCTTTTATTAGCCTACTTGCCTTTGATATGTAGACCAAATCTACTAGTCCTTCTTCTATTTTTTCTAGATTTTCAAATTCTCCTATCAGCATCAGACCTAGATCATCTGTGAGATTTTTTATCTCTTTTAATTCTTCATTACTATTTCCAAGTCTTTCTATTTTTTTAAGCCTAATTCCTCTAATTCCAAATTCTAGCCAATATTTTAATACTTTTTTTAGTTCATCTTTTAAATTTTCAGCAAATGTTTTTTCCAAATCTTCACTATCTATATCAAGGATTACTTTAAGTCTCAGTTCTTTGGCCTTATTTATCAAGTTTTCAAGGTCAGATTTTTCTCCTATACTTTTTTTTATTTTATAAAAATCGGTGGTCTCATCTTCTCTTTCTTCAAATATTTTATTTATTAATAGGTAGTTTGCTCCTAGTTGAGATATGATGGTTAGCTTACTCCTTAAGCCTTCTAAATCTCCTATCCCGTCCTTGTTTGAGTCTACGAAGCTTTCTGGGTAGACTTCATAATAAGTTGATTTTATTTCTTTATTTTCTAACATGTTTACCTCTATTTGCTTATAAAAAGAGCCTGGGTGGTATGAAAATCCAATCCATTTAGACTTTTAGTCAGCCATGAATATTTGGTCGATTTCACTTGCCACCAGGCCCTTAAACTAGAAATTTTCTACTTTACTAAAACTTACCCCCTCAAATTCTCCCTGGCTTTCTGCTTTGAGTGTATTTGATTCAAAGTTTAGTATTATTGGAGTATCTACATTGACTCCCTTAATTGTTGCTGATATCTCGTTTCCATTTGCACTATAGGATCCTATGTGGACCGCCTGATCAATTTGATAGACTAGGCTTCCATCTGCCTTAAGCGATAGCCTTCTGCCATCAGCTTCATATTCGCCTACTATATTGTCAGATGTTGCAAAATGGTCGTTGATGTTTGTTTTGTTATCTTCTATTACATCAAAGCCTTCTAGTCCTGCTGCCACGTTTGTTAGGGCCTTATCTATGAAGCCAAAGCCTTGGTATTCGATTTGGTAATACTTGTAATCACTTTCTACAAAGAATTTGTGGAAGATTTGATTATCAGTTGTTATCGGTCCTTGGCTATAGAATTTGCCATCTTCATCTTTTGATTTCTTCACATTTTGATATTCTACAAAGGTGTAATATTTAAATTGTGACCCAAAATTTGAGTCTGGCAGTCTTTCTGATGTGGATACCTCATATACCAGGTAGACCTTGTTTTTGATATCTGAATCCTGGTTTTGGTTATAGCCTGTAAATGATCCAAGGTAGTTTACATTATCAACATTTATTATATTCTTATATAGGATTGTTTGGTTGATTAACTGACCTGCCTGGTATTTCAAGTCTCCTAGCATCTCTTCATCTAGGTGGGCAGTTGACTTTATAAATTCTGAGTCGCCTTGGTCTTCTCCATTTTCTTCGCTATTTTCACCGCCAGATGGAGCTGTGAAGTTTTTGCTTGTTGGATTTAGCTTAACATTATAAGTGTTCATCAGCTCTTCTTCGTTGAAGTTTAGGCTTACCGCTACTTCTTCTCCCTCACTGATGCCATTTGACTTACTTGGTATTATATCAAGAGTGTGCATAAACTCAGGAGCGTCAGCAGTCAAACCTGCTGTTAGGGTCATATCTGGGCTATTTCCTTCAAATTTCACTTCTATATAGGTAAATGGATCTGTAAATTCATTATTATTTATTCCATCTATTATAACTGCCTTTGAAGCATTGGATATCAGTACATTGTACTTATCAGATATCTTAATGTTGTCAAGATTTGCCATTACAGTTATTTCATCACCATTTGATAGGCCAGAGTCTTTTGAATATTGGAATACTACTCCACTTTCAAGGTCAGCAGCCAATTCATGGGCGGCAGATTCGTAGGAATCTTTGTTGTTATCCCTTGAGATATATTTTATCTCGTCTCCGTAGGCCCTAATTAGCTTGTCTGTATCGATACTAGCCCTTGGAATAGCATTTCCGTCATCTCCCTCATAGGATATATTTATATAATCACTAAGAGAAATGGTGATATCTTCAGCTTGGTTCATCCTGCTGTATAGGATTCCCATAATTGCAGCAAGGAGAATACCAATTAGTCCAAGCAGTAGGTTTCTGCTATTTAGATACTTTTTATTGGCAGGATTTTTCGCCTTTTCTTCCTTATTTGCTCCTTTATCTCTCTTTGCCTTATCTTCTTCTCTGACAGCTACACTCTTATTGATAAGAGCTTCATCTTCGCTATTTGTTAAATCTCTTAGATCCCTATTTCGGTCAAGCTTTTTGTTTCTATTTTGGACATTTCTAATCCCGTGTGATAAGGTTACACTTGTTAGAGAGCTATCTCCATCACCAATAAGTTTTTCAAGCTTATCTTCCAGATTTTTATCTATGCCGAAATCTTTTGGATTATCTATGTAATAATCACTATCTTTTTTTTTCTTCTTTTGATTTAGAGAAACCTTGGCTTGGACCTCTTCTATTATGGACCTCTGATTGCATGGTGACTCCTTATTGCCAAGATTTATATATCTTCTGTTTTCCTTATTTGTTCTATCATAAGGATCTATCTCATCATCGAAGCTCTCGTCGTTTGAGTCTATAGTTTCAGATGATTCATTACCGGATTTATCATCTTCTTTTAAGTCACTTTCTTCATTTAAGACATCTTCTTCATCTGAAGAGGCTTGTTTTGTTTTATTTCCAAGCTCATCTCTGTCTTTGTTTGGATTTTTATTTTTATCATCCAAATCTTCTAAGTTTTTATACTCTTGAGAAGTATCCTTTTGTTCTTCTTTTTTATCTATATTTGTTTTTTTGTTAATTAACTTATTAAAAAAACTATCCGTCTTCTTCTCTTCTTCGCCATGATTTAGACTAGGCTCTTTTTTCTCTACCTTGTTTCCGCAAACCGGGCAGAAATTACTCGCCTTATCTATATTTGCACCGCAATGCTCACAGTTCATAATTATTCTCCCTTTACATACTATATATAATATACTTTTAAAAGTTAAAATATAAACTAAATTCTTAGAAATTGGCTAAATTTTCGAAATAATTTTATAAGACAATCTTTATAAAGAAGTTCTTGATTTATATATTTTAAAAAAGATAAGTTGAAATTATCAATGATTTATGCTACAATATAGAAAAGGTTTACATAAAATTAGAGCAAAGAGAGCGATTTATTTTACGCTCTCTTTTTGTCTGTAAACCTCTTACTAATAACAACTTTTCAATTAGTTACGATAATAAAATAGGATTCTTATCTTATTTTATAGAAAGGATTTTTTATGTACGATCTTATAATTATTGGTGCAGGTGCAACTGGTGCAAGTATAGCAAGAAGGCTATCTCGCTACAAACTTAAGATACTTGTCCTAGAAAAAGAAAACGATGTATCTATGGGCGCATCCAAGGCAAACTCTGCCATTATTCACGGTGGATATGCAGAGCCACATGACGAACTAAGGGGGAGAATTTGCTATGAGGGTAGGAAGGAGTTTAAAAAGCTTGATAAAGAACTTAATTTCGGCTTTTTAGAAAATGGGTCCCTTGTCCTTGCCTTTAATGAAGAAGACGAAAAGGAACTTGAAAAACTCATGGCTATGGGCCTTGAAAACGGTCTTGATGATATAGAAATAATTGACCAAGAAAAACTTCGTGAAATCGAACCAAATGTATCAGATGAAGCGACCTCTGCCCTATATTGCAAGGGAGCTGGCGTGTGCTCACCATACGAATACGTAATAGCCCTTATGGAAAATGCCATTACAAATGGGGTAGAACTCAAACTTAATACCAGGGTCTCTGATATAAATAAAAACGAAGAAATTTTCACAGTCAAAACTGAAAATGGAGATTCTTACCAGTCACGATTTGTTGTAAATGCTTCAGGCCTTGAGGGCGCTATTGTATCTCACATGATTACAGAAACAGACTTCACCATCCATCCAAGATCAGGTGAATATCTAATAATGCATAAAGGAACAGGAGCTAGGATAAAGCAAGTCCTCTTCCAAACCCCAAGTCCAAAATCTAAGGGAATCCTTGTCACAAGGACCTACCACAACAACCTCCTTTTAGGGCCTGACGCCATAGACGAGGAAGAAATAGATAGGGGTACCCACCTAGAGAGATTATCTGAAATCTATAAGCTTGCTCAAAAGTCTGTAAAAGATGACGTTATTAACCTAAAAGAATTTATAAGATCATTTACAGGTCTAAGACCAGCCTCATCCACAGGAGATTTTATAATCGAAAATACTAAAACAAACGGCTTTATAAATGCTGTTGGTATCCAGTCACCTGGCATAACCTCATCTCCTGCAATTGCAAAGATTGTAGAAGGCATCTTGAAAGATTTGGGACTAGAATTCGAAGATAATCCTAACTACAATCCAAATAGAAAACCAATTATCAAATATAAGGACCTAGAAGATTTCAATAAGGTCAAAGACTTAATAGATTTAGAACTCGGAAATGACGACAGACTTGTGTGTAGGTGCGAACAGGTAAGTGAAAAAACTATAAGAGATGCCATGAACAGAGGCATCCCTTGCAACAGCTTTGACTCAATCAAAAGAAGAACCAGGGCCGGCATGGGCTTTTGCCAAGGATCATTCTGTAGATCTAGAGTAATCGAAGTTATGGAAGATGAGCTTGGCAAAAAGGTAGACAGTGATCAGTTTGATATAGAACATTCTGGCATAACTAGGGTAAACAAGGCTGATATTAATGAATTTATCAAAACTATGGAAAAAGAAGTAAATAATAAGTAAAATGCTTGCATTATTTTTTAGATGGTGCTATAATATAAATGTAAACATTTTCACAATTGAATAAAGTAGAGTCGGAGAGCGAAAACCAAGGTCGCTCTCCGTTTTTTTATTCAGAGAAAGGAGATAAAATGAGAGATATATTTTTAGGCGAAATGGTCGGTACACTTATACTTATACTTCTAGGTAATGGGGTTGTAGCAAACGTTTCTTTAAACAAGAGTGGTATGCAAGGAGCGGGTCCTATCCAAATAACCATCGCTTGGGGTCTTGCAGTACTCATTCCAGCTACTATCTTTGGAGCACTCACAGGAGCTCATTTTAACCCAGCTCTTACTATAGCACTTGCTTTCAAAGGTGATCTGGCAGCAAACACAATCCCTACTTACATCGCAGGACAACTACTCGGTGCATTCTTAGGTCAATGCTTAGTATACATACTATTTAAAGATCATTATGATGCTACAGCTGATAATCCTCTAGGCGTAAGGGGAACATTCTGTACAGCACCATCTATTCCAAACACCGGCAGAAACCTACTATCAGAAATAGTCGGTACCTTTGTACTTGTATTTGCTATCCTTGGTTTTGGTAATGTTGCAGGCGCAGGCGGAGTTGGAGTTGATAAACTATTTGTTTACGGCCTAATCGTTTCAATAGGTATGTCACTAGGTGGTCTAACTGGATACGCAATAAACCCAGCAAGGGACCTTGGTCCTAGAATTGCTTACGCAGTTCTTCCTGTTAAAAACAAAACAGACGCTAACTGGGGATACGGATGGATTCCAGTAGTTGGCCCAATAATCGGCGGTCTTATCGCAGTTATCTTATTCAACTTTATATTCTAATTATGGAAATCCCCTCAGAGTTGAGGGGTTTTTCTTTTGGTATTTTTATGATAAAAGAATTAGAGTACATTTATTTTAAGAATAATATTTGATTTTTAGGATAAATAATGATAAACTCAAAGCATCCAGTTATAAAGTTCCTTGTTTGATTGTGCATGTGACTATCATAATTAAGCAAGGTTTTTTTGTTTACAATATTTTTATGATCAAATAGTGTCACAGGCTTTTAAATCTAAATATTTATAATAGTATAATCAGATTCTATAGCAATCTGCCTTTTATTATTTTTCCTTTTTATCTTACAAAATTTACGAAGCCTATTTGATTATTTGATAGTTACTCAATTGTAATATTAATTTAAAACATAAAAAAAGTGTAGAATTGGATATTTTCCTTTCTTACACCTTTTGCTAAAAAATCCTCCAAGCTCATGCCTGGAGGATTTTTTTATGAGGCCTTTGAGGTTGCTATTACCTTTATGCCTGTGCCTGCTACATCTTCTATGATTATATCGCCAATTGCAACAGGGGCAGCTATGTGGGCCTCGTTTATTTCTTCCATTACTTCCATTATTTTTCCCTTTGGAATAGGATTTTCTGTTTTAACTGATACGAGATATTCCTTTGCGCCGTCAACTCTCGCTGTGGAAGTTACTACCCTAACTGGGTTTGATAGTTCATTTCTTGCATATACTTCGCCTCTCTTACAGCTATTTCCACTTATATTTGTAATCTCGCCATCTTCTACTGTAACACTAACAGTGCATCCTAGTGGGCAATTTATACAGGTTAATTCTTTGATCATAAGCTCTCCAATCTTACTTCGATTTTTTCGCTATTTTCATCTAAATCGCTTTTCTTAAGTACCAAGTCTTCCATTTCACCTGGAGCAAATACAATTTTTCTCTTTTGGGCAACAACTTTACCGTCTACTTCAAGGACTAGTCTTGATTTTTGGTATATATTATTTACCCTAAATCTTATTACAACTTCATCTCTCATTGAAGCTGGGGCTATATATTGAGGAACTGTGTAGGTTACGCCATTACCAGGGGTTAAGTGGATTTTCTTTTCATTATCAGCCTTAAATTCATCTTTTATGTAGGCTGCTGCGTTTTCTCCAGCTAGTTCACTTTCTTCTGTTACATAGTCTACAAGGTCGTGTACGTGAAGGACGTTGCCTGCTGCGAATACACCATCTATAGAAGTCATCATCCTATCGGATACTTCTGCACCCTTGGTTCTTTGATCCATTTTGATTTCCGCATCCCTACTTAGCTCGTTTTCTGGAATTAGACCTACTGAAAGTAATATCGCATCACATTCTACGTATTCTTCTGTACCTGGGATGACTTTCATATTTTCGTCTACTTTTGATAGGTAAACCCCTTCTACCCTGTCATCTCCAACTATATCTGAAATTGTTGTTGAGAAATGTAGTGGAATATCAAAATCGTCTAGACATTGGACTATATTTCTCTTTAGTCCACCAGAATATGGCATGATTTCTGCAACGCATTGTACTTTTGCACCTTCTAGGGTCATACGTCTTGCCATGATTAGGCCTATATCACCTGATCCTAGGATAACAACTTTTTTGCCTGGCATAAAACCGTCTAGGTTTACAAGTTTTTGTGCTGTACCTGCTGAGTATACACCAGCTGGACGGCTTCCCGGAATGTTAAGGGCTCCTCTTGGTCTTTCCCTACAACCCATGGCAAGGATTACTGCCTTTGGTTTTATTTGGAACATACCATTTTCTTCGTTCATAAGTGTAAGTGTCTTATCCTTACTAAAGTCCATTACAATGGTATCTAGAAGGACATCTATATCACGTTCTGCTACTATGTCTTCGTACCTACCTGCATATTCTGGACCTGTCAGTTCTTCTTTAAATCTATGAAGACCAAAACCATTATGGATACATTGGTTAAGGATTCCTCCAAGTTTTTTATCTCTTTCTACAATTAGGATATTTTCTATACCACAGTCATAGGCTCTAGCTGCTGCTGCAAGACCTGCAGGGCCGCCACCTACTACTACTAAATCATAATTTTTCATGCTTTTCTCCTACTTTACTCTACCATCTACATAGTAAGATTCTTTTGAGTTTTTAACTACATCTGACATATCTTCACCAAGCTCACGGGCTAGAATTTCCATTAGGTGTGGTAAGCAAAATCCACCTTGGCACCTACCAGCGCTTGCTCTTACACGTCTTTTGATGCCGTCTACAGTTGTCGCTCCAAGGGGTCTGTTGATTGCATCTACTATCTCACCTTCTGTGACAGATTCACACCTACAGATGATTTTGCCGTACAGTTTGTTTTGCTTGATTAGTTCAGAGTGTTCTTCTAGACTCATTTCTATTGTTTTTGGAATTGGTTTTCTATCGTAGGTAAAGTCTTCGTTTTCAGAAAAACCATATTTGTCTGCTACAAGATTTGCCATATATCTACCAATGGCTGGAGATGAGGTTAGACCTGGAGATTCGATACCAACACAGTCAAAGAAGCCATCTTCGCTTTCACCAATAATAAAGTCACCGCCAACTTCGTGGGCTCTGTTTCCAGAAAATGATGTGATTACCATCCTAACTGGGACGTCTTTTACTGTGTCATTTGATTTTTCTATTACTTCTTCAAGTCTTTCTCTTGTTGATCTCCTATCGTTCTTATCTTCTATGAAGTCTGATGTAGGTCCTACAAGAGTGTTATTATCTATGGTTGGGGTGACTAAGATTCCCTTACCTTTTTCAGTTGGTAGGTTGAACATTACATGGTTTACAAAACCTGCTGTTTCCTTATCTAGTAGTAAGTATTCCCCACGTCTGGCTTTTATTTCATACTTTGTCTCGGAGATTTGATTATGGAGTTCATCTGAATAAACACCAGCGCAGTTTATAACAGCCTTAGTCTCAAAGTCACCCTGGTTTGTGTGAAGTAACCAATGATCGTCTACTCTTTCTATTTTTTCTACTTTTGTATTAAATTTATAGTCTACACCATTGATATTGGATACTTCTGCATAGGCTATGTTCATTAGGAAAGGATCTAAGATTCCTGCTTCAGAGCAATATAATGAAGCTACTACGTCGTCAGTTATATTTTTTTCTAAGGCTAGGGTTTCTTCTCTATTTAGGATTTTTAGACCCTTAACCCCGTTTTTTATACCATAGTCGTATAACTTTTCTAGATTTGGTATGTCTTTTTTGTCGTGGCATAAAACAAGGGTACCAATTTTTTTATAAGGAAAGGCAAATAGCTTGCTTTCTTCTTCCATCATTTGGTTACCTTCAACGTTGAATTTTGCCTTCAAAGTGCCAGGTTCTGCATCATATCCGCCGTGGCAAATGCCGGAGTTGGCCTTGGTTGTTTCTGTACATACGTCTTCGTTTTTTTCTAGTAATAGAAATTTACCTTTTTTCTTTGATAGGTGGCAAGCTACTGAAGCTCCTACAACTCCTCCACCTATGATTATTACATCAAACATCTTTACTCCTTTTATGTAAAAAACTAAACAGAAAAGCGAGCACAAGTATCTTCGTACTTACGCTCGCTTTTCTCTGCTATTATTAACTTGTTTATATTATACTACTTTTTTACTTTTCAATCAATATCATTCTTCGAAATGTTTTGCCCAGTCAAATGATCTAGCAATTGCTCTTTGCCAGTTTCTATCTTTTTTATCTCTTTCTTCTTTTGTAATAGATGGTTCGAAAGCGTGGTCTACTAGTCTGTATTCTTTGATTTCTTCTTTATCTTTGTAGTAGCCTGTAGCTAGACCTGCAAGGTATGAAGCACCTAGTGCTGTTGTTTCTAGGGTTTCTGGTCTTTCTACTTTTGTTTGAATCATATCAGCTTGGAATTGCATTAGGAAGTTATTTGCACTTGCACCGCCGTCTACCTTTAGTTCGTGAAGGGCGTGTCCTGCGTCTCTTTCCATTGATGCTAATACGTCATTTGTTAGATAAGCAAGTGACTCTAGAGCAGCTCTTACTATGTGGTATTTGTTTGTACCACGTGTTAAACCTACGATAGAACCTCTAGCATATGGGTCCCAATATGGAGCACCAAGTCCAGTAAAGGCTGGAACTACGTAGCATCCATTTGTATCGTCTACTTTTGTAGCCATGTATTCTGTATCATCTGCAGCGTCTACTATTCTTAGTTGGTCTCTTAGCCATTGGATTGCAGAGCCTGCAACGAAGATAGAACCTTCTAGTGCATAGTCTACTTTTCCTTCTTCAAGGCCCCAAGCTATTGTTGTAACTAGACCGTTTTCAGATTTAACAGCTTCTTCACCTGTATTCATAAGTAGGAAGGCACCTGTACCATAAGTGTTTTTAGCATCTCCCTTTTGGAAGCATGTTTGACCAAATAATGCTGCCTGTTGGTCACCAGCTATACCTGCGATTTTGATTTCGCCATCAAAGTATCCTGGGAAGGTTGTTCCGTATACATATGAAGATGGTTTAACTTCTGGAAGCATGCATTTTGGAATATTAAGCATTTCTAGAAGCTCATCATCCCATTCTAGGGTATGGATATTAAAGATCATTGTTCTTGATGCGTTAGAGTAGTCTGTTACGTGTACTTTACCACGTGTTAGGTTATAAACTAACCATGTATCAACAGTACCGAAAAGAAGTTCGCCATTTTCAGCTCTTTGTTGACCATTTTCTATATTATCAAGAATCCATCTAATCTTTGTAGCAGAGAAATATGGGTCTACAACAAGACCAGTCTTATCTTGGATCATGCCCCTATAGCCGTCAGCAACAAGTTTGTCAGCCATATCGCTAGTTCTTCTACATTGCCAAACAATTGCATTATAAACAGGTTTGCCGGTATCCTTTTCCCAAACTATAGTTGTCTCTCTTTGGTTAGTAATACCAATAGCTTCAATATCATCAGCAGTAACGCCAAGTTTTGCCATAGCTTCTGTACACACACCGATTTGAGTTGACCAGATTTCTGTAGCGTCATGCTCTACCCAACCTGGATGTGGGAAAAATTGTGTAAATTCTTTTTGAGCAACAGACATAATCTCACCTTTTTTATTAAAAATTATTGCTCTGTTACTTGTTGTTCCAGCATCTAAGGCCATAATGTACTTTGTCATATTAACTCCTTTACATTTTCCATACTTCATAATTTGAACTCGAAACAGCAATAGCACCCGCATTTAGGGCATCAATAACATCAGACTTATCTCTTATAAGTCCCCCTGCTACAAGAGGTGTGGCAGTCCTTCTGCTAATTTCAGTCACCACCTTAGGCATAATTCCAGGCAAAACCTCCAAGAGATCCGTGGAAGTATTCTTTATACTTTCTTTGACACTCTCGTAAGATAGGCTATCTAATAGGAAAAACCTAAAGACAGTACATAGGCCAATCTTCCTAGCTTCGTAGGCATTTTGCGCCCTTAGAGTGATAATTCCATCAGCATCTGTGTATCTTTTGATAAAACTAGGCGAAAAGTGAGATGTAGAGAGTCCTTCTATTAGGTTTTCGTGGACAAAGACTATTTTATCCTTATCTTTTAGTTTCTTGACAATTGTAGGAATCGTTTCTATGTTCCCAAAAAGAACAAAAACAATCTTATTATCAGAATATTCTTCCTTCAAACATTCCCTTAAGTCTTTGCCATCTTTGATGGCCATAATTACCGGATTTTCATACAACTCTTCTTTAATATCTAGCATATCTCTCCCTAAACGCACAAAGCGAGCCTATAATTACTTAAGCTCGCTTCTCTTATTATTCTAATGTAATATTATAATATCACATCCATTTAGTTTTTGCAAGTGTTTTCATAAAAAGTTTCTCTTATTTAAAAAGATCTAATTCAACTTCAGTTAACTCTCTATAGTCACCCTCACCTAGGTAAGGATCGAGTTTCAAATCTCCTATGGCTACTCTTTTTAGGCCAATCACCTCATTTCCTAAGTTTGAAAATAGTCTTTTTACTAGGTGGTATTTGCCTTCAGTGACTTTGACGATTGCTTCTCTTTCATTAATTATTTCTAAGTTCGCTGGCCTTGCTGTATAATCGTCTTCTTTTATAAAGACCCCTTTTTTAAATTCTTCTATAAAACTTTTATCAATTGGATTGCGGGTTTTTACTTCATAGGTCTTTGTTATATTTGAGTTTGGGCTTGTTATTTTGTGGATAAATTTACCATCAGTTGATAATAATATCAAACCCGTAGTATCCTTATCAAGCCTACCTGCTATTGATATATCATAATTTAGGTAAAAATCATCCAAAAGATCGATTACAGTTTTGTCCCTATCTTGGGTTGCAGACAAAACTCCGGCTGGTTTGTTTAGGATTAAATAGATGTTTTCTATATATTCTACAAAATGGCCCATATAAAAAACTTCATCTACAAAGGGATCAACCTTGACCGAAGAGTCTTTTACAATCTCCCCATTTATGACAAGGGCCCCCTTTTTGGCATTTCTTTTTATATTTTTCCTGGTATCGAGTCCAGTGTTTCCAATCATCTTATCTACTCTCATTTATTTCCCTTTTCTAATACATTGTCCATGGCTATCTTTAGGCTATCATAAGACTTATAAAAATCATCCAAATAAGCCCTACCCTTATCAGTTATATAATAATATTTTCTCCTAGGTCCCTTACTTGATTCCTTAAAAGTCCCCAAAATTAGGCCTTTTTTGATAAGTCTAGATAGGATTGGATAGACAGTGCCTTCTGTCATATTATAAAAACCATTTATCTTTAGTTCTTCTATGATTTCATAGCCGTAGGTTTCTTTGTTTTTTATTATGTGGAGGATTATTCCATCTATAATCCCCTTTAACATTTGAGTATCTATCATAATATCACCTATCTATATTGTATTACATAGTAGATATCTTTCAATTTCTCTTGCAAAAATATTTCATCTGACAAAATTTGCAAGTTTCAATATCATCAGTACGCCTATAGCCGATATTTCTTATAATAAGCCTTGCTATCTTATCGATTTGTCCTATATCAAAGTCTGTCGGCTCAACTTCTATTAGCCTATCTTCTTCTATAAAATATAAATACATCTTATTTATTTCCTGTCTATTGCCTAAAATTAGCCAACGATAGGTCATAAGCTGGCCCTTGTAGCTTTCTATGAAGTCTTCATTATAGGTACCAGTTTTTATATCTATAATCGATCCATCAGCTAGACTTAAGTCGACCTTACCTTGAAGGATGTAGAAATTCCTGTCTAGTTTATAATTTGCTTCGACATTTTTCACTTTAAAATCCCTTTTGATAAAATTATGCAAACTTTCCTTATAGGAAGGATTTTTTTCCAAAAAATCTTCTAAAGCTTCACGAGATTCTTCTCTTAGATGATAAAATTCTGCAAGTTTATGGATATTAGTACCAAATCTTAGAGCCTTATTTTTTGGAGTTTTAAATTCCAACTTTCTAACAAACCTATACTTTAAAGGGCAGGACCTAAAGACTTCTATGTCTGTAGTATAGGCAAGGATTGGCT
This sequence comes from Anaerococcus sp., assembly GCA_043426375.1. GTDB lineage: Bacteria > Bacillota > Clostridia > Tissierellales > Peptoniphilaceae > Anaerococcus. The sequence continues at coordinate 3,517 of JBHWRC010000106.1, read as the reverse complement.
TTTCAACTTTTTCTTCACTTCTTATAAAATCAAGGCTTTTTAAAAGCGAACTTGTTGGTAAATTTTCTGCAAAATCTCTTAGCTTATAGTCCTCACTATTATCTAGGATTACTAAAAGATTTTTGGCCCTGGTAAAGGCTGTATAATATTTCCTATAAAAATCTTTGACATAAGAAAAGTCTTCCGGGTCTCTTTTTTCTATGAAGCCTTGATTATTAGGCTTTGGTGAATCGTACAGGCCCGATACAAAAACCGCCTCAAACTCAAGCCCCTTGGCCTGGTGAATGGTCATAAAATTAACAGCATCCTTGTGGGTGTCGATGTTTGAATACTCTTCTATGGCATTTGATACAAAAAGATAGGACAGATATGAGTTTAAAAAGTGCTTATATAAGTTCTTTTCTTTATTATTAGCGTAGATATCATCAAAATCAGTTGCAAGTGATATAAAGCTTGAAATATTGCCCAAAATTCTTGCCCCATCTAGGTCGTTTTCGTCCATAATTAAAAACTTCCTAAAATATTCAAGGCCCAAGGCTTGATAAATTAGGTCTGTAATTTGTAAATTCGAATCCAGGTTTTTTTTGATGAAATCATTAATTTCACAATTTTCAATTAGGCCTTGATCCTTTTCAAGGTAATAAAGATAATTGTTGTACCTAGCACGTTTTTTCTCTACTGCCCCATATAGTAAATTAGGGTCTTGATAGACTAATTTGCTTTGGCAAATCTTTATTAAAATAAAAACTAAGGCCCTAATCTCATCTCGCCTAAAAAATTGATTTGATTTTTTATTTAAAACCCTAATCCCATTTTCTTCAAAATAGGCCTGGAGTTTTGAAACGTAGGCGTGATTTAGGGATGGGAATAAAAAGGCAATTTGCCCCAGATTTATATCCTTTTTCAATATCCTAATAATACTTGTTAGATTATCAAAGGCCATGGCCCTTGCCCTTACTATTGTATTTGGATTTGAATCCTTATCAGCAGCCCTCAGGCTCTTTTTGCTTTTGCTAGTATAATCTTTATTATCAAGCCATTTAAGTGACTTATCAATAATAACCTGGTTTGACCTGTAATTGATATTAAGCTTGTAGGTGTTTGCCCTAAGTCCCTTTGCCTTATAAAAATTTTCAGAAAACTCTGTAAGGTTTCTAGGATCAGCTCCCCTAAAAGAATAAAGTGACTGGTCATCATCTCCAAAAACTATGATATTCTTATCCTTTACAAGTTTAAAAGCTATCTCTTGCTGGATATAATTTGTATCTTGGTATTCGTCCACAATTACAAAATCAATCCCATCACGAATTTTCTCCCCCAAAATAGGATCAGATAGAAGTGAATGAAAGTCTCTTAAGATCATCTGGAAATTGAGGAAGTTTTTCTCTCTTATTAACTTTTCGTGAGTTAGAAAAATCTCTGCTGCAAAGATTGCCCTAGGATTTTCTGAATTCTTAAGGCTTTCCACATCCATTAGTTTATTTGTAATCTCTTCATAGATAGATTTTATCTGGTAGGCATCAGAATAAGTAATGAATTTAGAATAATTTTCTATTTTTTTATAGGTATCTATATTTTCTTCTATGAGATAGCCTTCCATAACTTGGTCTATAATTTTTCTATCAAGAAATCCCCTATCAAGCGAAGGATATTTTTCCAAAAAATCAAGGGCCAAAGAATGGAAATTGCCAATCATCATATCCTTAAGCTCCGTTTTTATTCCTTCCTTTTTAAATTCCGAAATAATCCTAGTTTGCAGTTCCTGAGCTGCTTTTTTTGTAAAAGTCGTAATAAGGATCCTATTTGAACTAAGGCCTTCATTTTTTATAAGGCTAATGACTTTTTTAACAATAGTGTAAGTCTTACCAGTTCCTGGACCAGCTATAACTGCTGCTGGAGTCTTTGCTTTTTCTATTATTAGTTTTTGGCTTTCATTTATCATAATAAACTCTCATAGCAAATCCTTGGTTTCTTCACACCCTCTTCATCGATAAAAATTTCCCCAATTTTTTCAAAACCCAATTTATTTATAAGGCCCCTCATTTTGAGATTATCTTTATGGGTGTCTATCCTAAGACTATCAAAGCCATTTTTTTCGGCATGCTTTACAATATCAATAAAAAATTTAATAGAAATCCCTCTTTTTCTCATAGACTTATCTACAGCAAAGGTATGGACAGTAATTGGATTTTCTCCTACAAAATCATTCTCAAAAGGCAAGTAGGCTTCCTCTTTTATGTCTGAAAGATAAGCATAAGCCAATATTTGTCCGTCTTGTTCATATACATAAGATTTACCTTCTCTGATTTGATTTTCTAGAAATTTTTCATTCATAGAGTCAATCTGCCACTGGTCAACCCCATCTTCTCTAAGGGAAGACTTTGCAGAAGTGATAATTTTTTCAATTGTTTTTAAATCAAAAATTTGTGCTTTTCTCATACAATCATTATACCTTAATAAAGAATTGGGTCTTTAACATTGTTAAGATCTACTCAAAGTGATATAATCTTTTTAGTGAATATCGAGAAAGGACTTATTATGTACGATTATTTAATTATTGGTAATGGAATAAGCGGGCTTTCAGCTGCTGAAGAAATAAGAAAAAATGACCCAGACGGTCAAATTCTAATAGTTTCAAACGAAAATGGACTCACTTATTGGAGGACTCGTCTTTCAGAACTTATAGAAAAGGATTATACAGATGAAGAAATCCTTGTAAAAAAAGAAGCCTGGTATAAGGAAAAAAACATAGAAGTTAAACTAGGTACCCACATTGATAAAATTGATAAAGAAAACAAAAAAGCAATCTCAAAAGATGGCGAAGAATTCGATTATAATAAACTTCTAATAGCTACAGGCTCACACGCCTTTGTACCACCAATCAAAAATGCAGATGCAGAAGGAGTTTTTGCAATAAGAAGCTCCGAAGACCTCAAACACTTCAAAGACTACCTTCATGATAAGAAAAAACTCATAATAATCGGTGGCGGCATCCTAGGACTTGAGGCGGCAAATTCTATTTCTCACCTAGGCATTGAAATAACAATAGTAGAAACTTGTGACTACCTACTTCCAAATCAACTTGATAAAGACTTATCACTAAAACTAGAAAAATCCCTAAACGATATGGGAATGAATACTCTAACATGCAGATTCAGCGAAGAAATCCTTGTAAAAGACGGCAGGGTTTGTGGTCTAAAACTTAAAGACGGCGAAGAAATCGAAGCTGACGCAATAATGATCCAAGCTGGTATAAGGGCAAACATAGAACTTGCTCAAAACTCTGGCCTTGCTACAGACAGGGGAATACTTGTAGGAGAAAACCTACAAATAGAAGGCGAAGATATCTACGCTGCAGGTGATGTGGCACAAATAGGAGGCTTCTCAATCGGGCTATGGACTGCAAGCATGGAAATGGGAAAAATCGCTGGAGCTAACATGGCAGGAGCTAACAAACTCTACGAGAAACCAAAACCATTCTCAACCCTCATGCTAGGTGATGTCAAACTATTCTCAG
>JBHWRC010000105.1:0-7371 GCA_043426375.1 Anaerococcus sp. | reverse complement strand
CTTACAAAAATTTTAATGGAAATTTATCATAAATATCATATAATTAAGACAAAAGCATAGTAGTTATGCTTTTTTCTTTTCAAAAAATAATTAGGAGATAATATGGAAAATAAAAAAATGAATTTCGATAAATTTAAGATAGAAACCCAACCTGACACAAAAATCAAGAAGATTATCGCCGTTATGAGTGGTAAGGGCGGCGTAGGTAAGTCTTCTGTAGCAAGCCAGCTTGCAGTTAGCCTAAAAAATAAAGGCTACAAGGTAGGACTTTTTGATGCAGATATCACAGGTCCATCTATAGCAGAAGCCTTTGGTATTGTAGAGCCTGTAAGGGGAACTGCAGAAGGAGTTATGACTCCAGCCCTTGCAGATAATGGAATCAAGCTTATCTCTACAAATATGATCCTGCCAAATAAGACAGATCCAGTTGTTTGGAGATCATCAATTGTAACTGGTGTTATCAAACAGTTCTATACAGATGTTAATTGGGGCGAGATTGACTATATGGTTGTAGATATGCCTCCAGGAACAGCAGACGTCCCACTTACTGTTTTCCAATCCCTACCTATAGATGGGGTAGTAGCAGTAGCAACACCTCAAGGTCTTGTGGAGATGGTTGTAGAAAAATCTCTCAAGATGGCAAAGATGATGGGCAAAAATATCATAGCCCTAGTAGAAAATATGTCCTACTTTGAGTGCCCTGATTGTGGCAGCAAGCACGCTATTTTTGGCGAATCTAATATAGAAGAAGTTGCTAAGAAATACAATGTAGACACCCTTGTCAAACTTCCAATCGATCCAACAATTGCATCAAAGATTGATGCAGGAATGGCAACTGAGATTAGAAATGAAAAACTAGATCCAGTTGTAGAAAAAATTGAAGGATTAAAATAAAATGAAAAAGAAAATACTTGGTCTTGTTGCGGCATTTACAATTGCCATGACAAGCCTTGCCCATGCGGCTAGCTTTGATAAAAATAAGGACGATATAATATACGGTGTAGCCCTTGATAATCAACAAAGAAAAGTCGTAGATAATGCTGTTGGCATAAATTCAGACGACTATAATATCGGAACTGTAAATGGGGCCGACCTTAAAAAATATTTGGGATATGGAACAGAAGATTACAATATGATTTCATCTATAGTTGTAAAAAGGCTTGAAAAAGGATCTGGTATAAAGATTTCTATCAAGACTCCAGGAAATATCAATCAAATTACCGAAGCCCAATACACAAATGCAGCTATCACAGCAGGTATAACCGATGCAGAAATTTTTGTGGCAAGCCCAAAACCTGTAACAGGAGAATCTGCCCTTGTGGGAGTCTATAAATCAGAGGAACTCCACGGAGAAAATCTTGATCCAGAAAGGACAAAAACTGCCCAAGATGAGCTAAAAACTGTGATTGAAGTTGCTAAGGAAAACGAAGAAAATCCTCAATTTGACAGCAAAAAGCTAGACGCAGCAGTGATTGAAGTTAAGCAAAATTTGGCTGATTATAAGGAAAAAAATGGAGAAACAGCTCCACAAGATGAGATTGTGACCTATGTCATAAATGCCCTCAAAAATGTCGACATGGACAAGGTCCTATCAGATAATAATATCAATGTTTTGGTAAATTATTTCAAATCCTACCAAGAAACTTCAGCTATAGATAGCCAAGAAGTAAGGGATAATCTTTTCAAACTTGCAAACGAAATTGGCGGCAAGGCTTCTAAATTCTATGATGATAACAAAGATTCAATAGATAAATTTGCCAAAGACAACAAGGAAAACTTCGACAAAATCTCCCAAGATGCTAAAGATTCTGGTTTGCTTGATAAGTTCATCAATTTCCTAAAAGATATTTTTAATTCAATAATTAGTATCTTTAGTAAAGACTCTGATACAACAAACAATTAATAAACAAATAAAAAAATTGCTGATCCGGATTTAACGAACCAGCAATTTTTTAGTTTACAATTCTTTTAATTGAGATTGGATTACTGATTGGGCTTATGATTATGCCTGTTCTTGGAGAAGAGGCGTGAACCATGTTGCCGTAGCCATCAGCTATACCCACGTGGGTGATATTATTTAGGCTTGTACCAAAGAAGACCAAATCTCCGGCCTTTTCCTGTCCAAATGGTATTTCTACACCATATCTTTGCTGGCTTTGGGCAAAGTGAGGTAGGCCAATTCCAATTGTTTGGTAGACCCTCATTGTAAAACCTGAGCAGTCAATACCGTTATAGAGGTCTTCGCCGCCAAACACATAAGGATTTCCTAAAAATTTAACTGCATAGGTGTATAAATCAATTCCTGTTTGTGATCCTGTCATATGGACGGTCAATTCTTCTAGGTTTGATGTTGCTTCATATGTTTCTGTTGGGCCAATATTATAAACTGGACCTGTTTCAAAAACTGGAGTTTGTCTATAGGTCATAGAAGCATTGAGAGCCTTGTAATAATCGTAAAACTCATCAATTGTATCTTGGTCCCTATAGGCTAAGGCTAGGTCTTTGAAGTGGACGTAGCCAATAATTTCCTTAGAATTTGCTAACTCTTCATCGATAGTCACTGTAATAGGGCCATAATCGTCCCTGCCAATTGTTTCTACAGGTACTGGGTCTATGGTTAGAGTTTCCACAAAACCCTGGCGAATTTTTGCTAGCCTATCATCGAGGTTAATAAATTTGTTATCGAATCGATCTTGTTCATAGGAAACTTTTACAAAATCATCCACATTAATAAACTCAAGGATGGTTAGTTTGCTGCCTCTTTTAAGCTTATAAGATGTTAGGTTAGAAGATTCGTCTGTTGGGTCCTTTTTGATTTCAGTATCATTCGCAAGGCTAGTATGATTTAGTTTGTAGAAATGGTTTTTATCTACGAAACCAATTTTGCCTTCATATTCAATTTTATAAAAGCGATCATCTTCGCTAATCATGTTGTAGAGGTCGGTCGTATCGATAGTTTGTACAGGATTAAGATTTCCATCTTCTTCTTCATAAAAATGAGAAGATTCTGCCACTTCCTTATTTATCATAACGCTATCTGCGTAGGAAGTTGATGATATAAAAAATCCGACCGCCGCTAAAAAATAAGCAAGAATTTGCTTGGGATTTTTAAACATCTATAATCTCCATAAATATATTCTTAATATATTTTATAAGTTTTTGGAGATTATGTCAAGGTCTAAAACTTATCAAAAAGCTCATAAGCAAGGTCAACAAGGTCTTTTGAAAAGTCGTTTCTTAGATAATCTGGATTTAGGTGGTTAATCCTTACCCTATCAAGACCATCGCTGTCCTTAAAGTATTTGGCAAGTTTTTTTGTCCTGTCAAAATCATCATCTTCATTGATAAATTCTCTTAGGGTATCATCCATAATCTTATCATCAGCTGCATGGGCTGCTATTACAGCTTGGATAACCCTATCGTCCGCCCTATCAGCATAGGAATATCCGATTGATTCTACAGCTGCCCTATGGCCGTGCTCTGTATCCCAACCATCATTTACCCTCTTTGTATCGTGAAGACTTGCGGCGTTTCTAAGAACATCAGTATCTTTTTTATCAAGTCCATAATGGAAGGCCAAAAGGTGGGTGAAAAATATAACCCTTTCTATATGGTCTTTGCCGTGTATATTCGAATCAAAAAGTATATCTGTATTAAGTCTATCGTAGGTGTCCTTAAGAATATCGTAATATTCTGACTTTACAAAATCATCTATAAATGGGTAGGATCTTATCCAATCTTCATTTTCTAATATATATATAATTCTCATAATAAGCTCCTTATATTTAGTATCTGTAATACTTTATACCCATTATTGTATATTTTATCCTAATAAAGTACATTAATAGTAATAGAAAAAAATACGGGAGAATGACTTTATGTTTTTTGATAGAAATGAAATTGATAGGAGAATAAGGCAATCGATAGTAAAAAGTGAGAGATTAATCGGGCAAGGTGAGGTCGCATCATACATACCAGAATTGTTAAATGTAGATCCTGACGCATTTGCCCTTGCAATTACTTCCACAACTGGAGATACCTATTATTATGGCGAACCTGATAAGGTATTTTCCATCCAATCTATTTCGAAAATCTTGGATTTATTGGTGGCTCTCCATGATAATACAATAGATGAAGTCTATTCCAAGATTGGCAGTGAACCAACTAGGTACGAATTTAATTCTCTAGTCCCAATTACAGATAGGCCAGCAAATCCCTTTATAAATGCTGGAGCAATCACATCTTCCTCAATGATAAGAGGGATGGGAGTAGACGATAAATTTGAAAGGATAATTGATTTTTATAAGATGGTTTCAGGCTCTGATAAGGCAAGATTAATGGAAGATATCTACAAGTCAGAAATCGAAACATCTGACAGAAATAAGGCTATAGCCTATTATTTAAAATCCAAGGGAATATTTGATGAAGACCCTGATGATATCCTAGACCTTTATATCAGGTCTTGCTCGATAGGGTCAAATGTCAAAGACCTTTCACACTTTGGGGCAGTCCTTGCAAACAAGGGTTTTGGCCTAAATGAAACCAAGGATTTGATTCCAGAATCAATTGTATCAATAGTAGTAAGCCAAATGGCATCCTGCGGCATGTACGAAAACTCCGGCCGCTACCTAATGGATGTAGGTATCCCATCAAAATCTGGCGTAAGCGGGGCAATCTTAGGAATAGTCCCAGGCCTATGCGGGATTGCAGTCTATTCGCCAAGACTAGATAAAACAGGCAACTCCGTAAGGGGCAAAGAACTACTGAAGATCCTTTCTTATGAATTAGACCTTAATATTTTTATTAGATAAAGATAAAATCTCGGAAAACAATAATTTCCGAGATTTTCTTTTATACTCTTCTGTAAGATCTGACACTTAGGTATTCGTAGAAGTAGACTGCGAAAAATCCTAAATAAAGAACTGAAAAGGCCATGAAGGCTGTTGTTGGGCCTTGAAGTTTAAATATATTGGTAATAATACTCAAAAAGCTTGATGCTAAAAAGCCTCCAATATTGCAGCCTACAAAGATTAGGTTATTTACAATTCTTGATGAGGACGACCTGGTAACTCTTGCAACTTCGGCGAAGATATAAGGAAAGCATAAGGATTGTGATATTGCTGTGAGTGCCATAGCTATCATATAAACAATTATGTTTTCTCCTAAGATACTTATGAAGATATTTTTAAATGCATAAAGCAATATGCCAAGTAAGATTGTCTTTGCCCTAAGCTTTTTATTAATTCTACCGAATAAAAAACCTGTGACCATACCGCATAGGGGAAGGATCATTGTCAGCATATTGATACTTGCTCCTTCACCTAAGGCTCTTGTAGCGATTAATGGAAATCTAACTGTTACAGCAGTGGTATCCATTACCATTATACCAGCAAAGACCATATAGAATATGGTTTGCGAAGTGATTTTAAATTTCTCTTCAGCTAGGGTTTTGGGGTGGACCACATCTTCTACAGTGAGATTAAAAAATATTAGGATCAAAAATGCAAGGCTGTAGGTTATAAAAACAAGGGGCCAGGAAATTTTAAGTATAAGGCCTGCTATAAATAAAAGCATCATTTGTCCTATGTATTCGAAGGAATTTCTTACTCCGTGAAGGCTTGCCGCCTCATCTTCCTTGTAGAAAATATTTATAAGGCTTGCAGCGTGGCCATTATAGAGGCCCACTCCAAAGCCTAGCATGAGTCTTGAGATAAAAATACTTATGTAGGTCCTTGAAATTATCGGCAAAAATGCAGATGTTCCCACTAAAAAAAGCCCCAGGCTAATGCATTTTTTGATGCTGATTTTTCGGCTAACGGGCTCACTTAGTAAAATTGCAATAATGGTTGCAATTGAAGGTAGGCTTACTAAAAATTCTGCTTGGGAAAGAGTAATTCCTAGGTCGTCTTTGATAAAAATAAGGGCTCCACTTATTATTGCGTTGACAGCAAGTATGAGCGAAATTGATAAAATACCCTGTTTTCTATATATGCCTTTAGTTAAATTTTCCATAAGTCACCTTCCTTTCTATATTAACTATAGATATAATACCACGAAAAAATCCCAAAGGCTATTATAGGCAAATTATTCACAAAGAAAAAGACCCAGCCAATTGGCTAAGTCTCTTATCTAGCGTCTACATCCTTGTATGATTCGTCATTGTCAAATTTCTTGGCTACATAGGAGCAGGTTGGACGTATTTTATAAGAATTTTTCCTTGCAAAAGCGACTAGTTCATCTACAAGGTCCGCTGCAATGCCTCTGCCTCCATAGGATTTGTCGACTTCTGTGTGATAGAGTTCAAGAACATTATCTTCTTTTCTGTAGTCACATACTCCAACTACCTTTTCCCCATCTAGGGCTTCGCTTCTGTTTTCAGCTGTGTTTAATTTAATTATAATATCGTTCATATAATCACCTCCTTATATTATATACCCTCTTTTTGATAAATTATGGTAAATTATTAAAAAATGCGGTAAATTATTATAAAGCAGAAAGTTATTTTAAGAATTGGAGATTAATATGAAAAGAGAATATAGATTTTCATCTATACTTTGGATAATGCTTATAGTAGGTGTTACAAATTACTTATTATCAAGATTAGCTTTAGCATTGGATGAAGAAAATTTTATCCTTGGCTTTATTGTTGACTTAATTACAGGCTTAATTAGTTTCATTTTTACCTTTGCTATTTCAGGTGGTCTATTAAGAAATAGAATGGGATCTGTGGGAGACTATTTAAACCAGGTTAACTATATAAATATGAAAGTTGTAACAGTTGGATTTTTAGTTGCTGTTGCAAGAGCTATTATAAGTCTTTTAGGAAGTGCATCTGGTGCTTATGGTGTGTTTAAAACTATGGCTAGTCCAAATAATAGCACGGTTTTTGCTATAGGATCTATCCTACTACCTATACTAGGTGCTTTGGTAATAGCTGTTATTGCCCTATTTTTCACCTATTCAGATTTTTACCTGGCAGACCACTACGACACAGAAGATGGGGTTATTACTATAATAGGAAATATTTTTAAGCAAGGTAAAAGGCTATTTAAAAAGACTTTAATCCTTTCTTTAAAGTTTTTTGGTATTCCTCTAATCTTATTGCTAGTTTCTATAGGAATGCTATTTTTCGTAAAAGATGAAATGGTAGGGCTTGGACTATTTGCCTTTATCATGGTAGTTTTTGCAATAGCAGGTATCATAATTTCTATTGTATATCTGGCAAGACTTTCTGATATATACCTAGATGATAAGCTAGAAATAGAAGAATAATAAACATACTGGTCTATCTTGGCCAGTATTTTTTTATATAAATTTATTAAAAAATTAACAATATATTATAAACTATTTATTTTTATGTGATATAAGAGA
>JBHWRC010000104.1:0-16781 GCA_043426375.1 Anaerococcus sp. | reverse complement strand
TGGCGTGGAAATGGTAATGCCAGGAGACAACGCAACATTTAAGATCACACTTCAAAAGCCAATCGCTCTAGAAGAAGGTCTAAGATTCGCTGTTCGTGAAGGTGGTAGAACAGTAGCATCAGGAGTTGTTTCTAAAATCGTAAAATAATCCCACAAAAGTGACGGATTTATCCCTTATATAAATAAGCAGGACTTATTTTAGGGGATTAGACTTGAATCAATAAAAATAATTTAAAAAGCGGGCCTGTGCTCGCTTTTTTATTTAGGAGGGCTAATGTTTAAGAAAAAAACTTTTCTAATCCTCTTACTTTTTATCTTTATTATCTTATCAGCCTGTGGTAAAAATGATAAAGCTACAAATAAGGATAAGCTAAGAGAGGCGATTGAAAGTAGTGAAAAAATAGAAAAAGAGATTACAAAAAAGAGTAAAAAACCAGAAAAAAAACCAGTTGGCCAGCCCTATGAAATTGGTATAACCCCTGATGATTATAATATGGACTACGATACTTCAAGGCTATTAAGCCTAGAAGATAAAAAAAGCCCATATTATCCAAAGGACGGGGTAAGAGGCCTATACTTTAACTCTGGGTCTATAAACAATCCAGAAGTATACAACAAGATAATAGGTATGATTGAAGAATCTAACTTAAATTCAGTTGTAATAGATGTAAAAGACGACTGGGGTAATATCACAGTTAATTTTGATACTGATAACGAAGATATCCAGTATGCCAACACAAAACTAATAAACGCAGAAAGATTAATAGAGGACCTACATTCAAGAGATATTTATGTTATTGGGAGAATAACCACCTTTAAAGACTCCATAATTACCAAGAAGCATCCAGAGTGGGGCTTTAAGAGAAATGATGGTACATTGTGGGCAAATGGACATGGTGAAGCTTTTATGAACCCTTTCCTAAAAGAAGTCCAAGACTACAATATTTCAATAGCAGAGCTTGCTGCTGAGGCTGGTTTTGACGAAATACAGTTTGATTATGTAAGATTTGCAGAAGGTTTTGAAACTTTTGGTGACCAACTAGATTATTCTAGAGGTGAGTTCGAAGGTAAAGCTATGGATGAAGGGGATAAGAGAGTAGAGGCCATAACAGGTTTTGTTAGAAACGCTAGAGAAACTATATCAGGATACGGTATACCTGTAGCTGTAGACGTATTTGGTTACGCCCTGCAAGCGGGACGTGCTAGTGGTATAGGTCAAGATTTCTCTGAAATTTCAAACCAAGCTGATATAATGTGTTCAATGATATATCCATCTCACTGGGGGCCATATTCTTTTGATATCGAAAAACCAGACTTAGAGCCTTATGAGCTTGTAAAAAGATATCTTGAAGAAGAACAAAAAGTATTTGAGGGTTTGGAGCATACACCGCAATCACGTCCTTGGATTCAAGACTTCACTGCCTCATGGATTGGTGAGGGCAATTGGATGGAATATGATGCTGATGCTGTCCAGGCTCAGATAGATGCTATCTACGAGTCAGGACAGAGAGAGTACCTAATATGGAATGCGACAAACACTTATTCAGAAGGTGTTGATTATTAATAAAAGTTGATTTACTTTTAGAAATTTAATTCATTTAAAAACCACCTAGTATATCAAATTATTGAATTTAACAGTTTGATATTACTAGGTGGTATTTTTTATAGCCTATGTTTTCTTCTAAATTGGGAAGGTGTTTGACCTACTTTTTTCTTAAAAACTTGGTTAAAATAAGATTGGGAGTTAAAACCAACAATGGCAGAAATTTCCTCCATAGTATGGTTAGTCGATATAAGCTGACTTTTTGCAACTTCTATTCTCTTTAAGATCAAATACTCGATTGGAGTTATCCTATAGGATTGCTTAAACTCAGAAATAAGGTGAAACTTATTCATATAGGCCATTGCAGATAGGTCCTCTAGTTTTATATCTGAGCTATAATTAGAATCGATATAGGATTTGATGTAGTCAATTTGTCTGTTTACTTTCTTGTCATACTTAATAGTTATAGTATCCCTATATTTTCGTAATAGATAAATAAGTAGGGTAGTAGCAATTGCATTTGCAAGTGATGTAGCAAATATATCTGTTCCCTTATACTCATTGAAAATATCTTCAAAATAATGTTGAAATTGTAAGTTTTTATCACTGTTATCTATATGAAAATAATTAATTTCTTGAGCAATACCATTCTCAAGACCAGCTATTGATATACTTTCAACACCAAAACCCAACAATTTTACATTATCAATTTTTTTATCTAGGTACATGGTATGACCAATATTAGAATTAATCACAATCAAATCCCCAGCGTTTACATCTATAAGTTCGCTCTCTATAGACAATTTTCCATATCCTTCTGCTAGATAATAAAAATAAGTAAATGGATGGAACTGGATTCTATTTGATATCTTTTTGCTTAGTTTGTTATTTTGAACATCCAGTATTTTAAGCTCTATATGGCTTAAATTAGTATTTTCTTCTTTTGTATTTTCTATATTCTCTTTTTGATTTTCCATAATAAATCCTCTATATTCTTTTGTATCAAGATAAATTTAGGCTAAAAAATAATTCTTACATTTATTATACTATATATTAGGGAAAAATATAATACAAATTTATAGTAAAGAATTTTTCGTATATGATATATGATCATAGATCCACCATAAATCAAATAAGAATTGATTAAAAATAGATGAAAAGTATAATTTTACTAGGTGAGAAGATGAGATTAATATCAGATGACATGGCAAATCAAATAAAGGATAATTCTGACATTGTTGATATAATTGGAGAATATGTTGACCTTAAGAAGGCAGGTTCTTCTTACAAAGGTCTATGTCCATTTCATAATGAGAAGACCCCATCTTTTACAGTAGATAAGAAGAAACAATTATTTCACTGTTTCGGGTGCGGAGCAGGTGGAGATGTTGTTTCTTTTATAATGCAAAAAGAAGGTTTATCCTATCCTGAAAGCCTAAAATACCTGGGTGAAAAAGCCGGGATTAATATAGTTTATAACGAAAATCCAGTTGTTAACAAAAGAAGAAACAAACTTTTTGAAATAAATAAAGAAGTTATGATGTATTTTTACAAAAATTTGCTTACTAACAAGGCCCCCCAAGATTATCTGCTTAATAGAGGGCTTAGAAGCAATATTGTAAATACCTTTATGCTTGGATACGCCCTAGATAGCTGGGATGATTTGTTAAATTTTGCTAAAAATAAGGGTATAAAAGAAGAAGACCTTTTAGAATTAGGCTTAGTAGCTAAATCTAAAAAGGGAAATTATTATGATAAGTATAGAAATAGGCTTATTTTTCCAATAATAGACACTTATGGAAGGGTCATAGGCTTTGGTGGCAGATCTATAGATAAGGCTATGCCAAAGTACCTTAATTCTCCAGAATCAGATGTATTTAAGAAAAGATTTAATCTTTATGGCCTAAATAATTTCAAAAAACAAAATAGAAGAGATTTAATTCTAGTGGAAGGATACATGGATGTCATAGCTCTTAATAACAATGGTATTGACTTAGCTGTTGCAAGTCTTGGTACAGCCTTTACAATAGAGCAAGCAAAACTTGCAAAAAGGTATGCAGATAGTATCTATATTTGCTATGATAGTGATTCTGCAGGCATAAAAGCAACAAAAAGAGCCATAGAAATATTTAGAGAAGCTGAAATTGGGGTAAATATTATAGAGCTAGAAGATGGACTGGATCCAGATGATTTTGTTAAAAAATATGGCAGGGATGCTTTTGAAAAGAAGATGGATGAGGCCTTAGATGAGTATAATTATCTTTATACACAAATATTAAAGGGTTATTCTGATGCTAATGAGAATGAAAAGTTTGAAAAACTTAATTTGTTTATAAGTTTTTTGGCTTCGATTAATCAAGAATTAACTAGGGAAATTTTTATAAACAAGGTTTCATCTTTGTTTGAGATAGACAAGCAAACTTTAAAAACCGCCATTTCAAAGTATAATAACAAGCATCATAAAGCTAAATATAATAGAGAAGAATTTCAGAAGTCAAATATTGTAATAGAAGAAAAGAAGAGTTCTATAAATGCTCATGAATTAGAGATATTGAGACTTATTTTCAATCAAATAGAAGATTATCAAAAGGAATCAGACTATTTTGATAAATTTCTAAAAAATCCTAAGGCTCTTAGTTTTAGAGATTTTCTTATAAATAAGGATCCTAGTAAATTTGATAAGACAGATGAAGATTATAAATATATCTTAGATTATGTCATGGACGATAAAAATCCGATATTAGTGAGCGAATTAAAGGATAAGATTAGCCTATATGAAAGACTTAAAATGAGAGAAAATCTCAGAGGAAGGTCTATAGATAGTAAGGGGAGAGATAATGAACAGCGATGATAATAAATTGCTCGAAGATGATGTCTTAAAAGAGATAATTGATGAGTTTGTATCTATAAGTGAAAACCAAGATGGTATGATAACTTATAGTCAAATTTATGAATTTGATGATTTTAAGGGCATTGATAAGGAAAGTCAACTTTTAGTCCTTGGTAAGATTACCGGAGCAGGTATAGAAATTGTTGAAAAATCAGAAACTGAACTTGATCAGGAAGAAGATGTTGAAGATGATATAGACGATGAAGAACAGGATGAAGAAATTGACGAGAAAGAGTTAGAAGAAGAAATAGATAAGTCTGTAGACAATCTAGCTGGCATTAAGCTTGATGACCCGGTTAAGATGTACCTTAAAGAAATAGGTAAGGTTGACCTACTGACAGCTACAGAAGAAATTATACTAGCTCGTAGAATGGAAGCTGGTGAAATAGCTTATAAAACTCTAAATGGATATAAATATAATAAGCAAAATAAAAATAAACTTGCTAATGACGTATTTTTTGGTGACCTAGCCAAGGTTTTAGATTTAGCTAATGAGTCCTTACTTGAAGATAGAAAAATAGACGAAAATACAGTAAGAGATTTAGATGGCCTTATAAATATGGGCTCCTTATTTAACAAAGTTATGAATGGCGATCTAGATAAAGACCAAATAGAGCAATTAAATGCAAAAATTATAATATGTAATATTGCTCAAAATTCTATAGAAGATGAGGATTTGTCTAGAAAAGAAGCAAATATTTTATGTGATCTATTTGATTCCTTTGACCATATGCTTCAAATAATAGAAAATGATGAAGTAGTAAGCATGGTCTACTCATCATTTAATGACCTATTAGAAAAGGCAGCAAATAAGGATTTAATTAAGACAAATGACCAAATGGTAATTGATAATCTTCTTAAGACATCTGAATTTGCTGTAAGTATCAAAAGTAACAAGGTCCTAAGTGACGATGAAAGTTCTTTCTTATCATATAGTATAGAGAAAAGAAATTTGGCACTAAAAATGCTAAACAAAGAAGAATTTACTAGTGATGAACTTAAAAAGCTCAATGTAGATATATTGAAATCACAAAGAGCAAAGGAAAAACTAGCAGAAACTAACTTAAGACTTGTTGTATCTATAGCTAAGAAATATGTAGGCCGTGGGATGAGTTTCCTAGATTTAATCCAAGAAGGGAACATGGGCCTTATGAAGGCTGTAGATAAATATGACTATAATCGAGGATTTAAATTCTCAACCTATGCAACTTGGTGGATTAGGCAAGCAATAACTCGTGCAATAGCAGATCAGGCAAGAACCATTAGAATACCTGTCCACATGGTGGAAACGATTAATAAACTTGTTCGTGTCCAAAGACAGCTAGTCCAAGATCTTGGGCGTGATCCATCTAATGAAGAAATTGCAGATATAATGGGAATCGAAGTAGAAAAGGTATCTGAAATTAGAAAAATTGCCCAAGAGCCAGTTAGTCTTGAAACACCAATTGGCGAAGAAGAAGATAGCCACTTGGGAGACTTTATAGAAGATGAATCTGCAATCGACCCAGGTGAAGCTGCGAACTATACAATGCTTAGAGAGCAGCTAAATGATGTCCTATCATGTCTAGGTGCTAGGGAAAAGAGAGTCCTTCAACTAAGATTTGGCCTTATAGATGGAACACCACGCACTCTAGAAGAGGTGGGCAAGGAATTTGATGTTACAAGAGAGAGGATTAGACAAATCGAGGCAAAAGCCTTAAGGAAACTTAAATCTCCAAACAAAAGTGAATTATTGAAAGATTTTTTATAATGGAAGATAAGAAAAGATTATTAGATATTGTTAATATCTTAGATTCAGATAAAAAAATTATAGATGTAGGAACCGATCATGGATTGGTTCCTTTATATTTGGCAAAAAATAAAATATCATCGGATATAACAGCAACCGATATATCAAAACCAAGCCTACAAAAACTAGTAGATAAGCTAGATGATGATCTAAGAAAAGTAATTAAAACTAAAGTAACTGATGGCTTTAAGGGCCTAGAAAGCAAAGAAGGTCAAGTAGCGATAATTGCAGGAATGGGCGCAAATACCATTGTAGATATAATAAATGATAGTTTAGAATTTTCAAAAAAACTAGATTATTTAATTTTAGCTTCAAATGTAAATACCTATGAACTCAGACATTATTTAAAAGATAATGGTTTTTATATTGAAAAAGATTTTCTTTCTTTTGAAAACAGAAAATACTATGATATATTGAAGGTATATTATGGTAGAAATCAAGAATTATTATTCGAAGAATATCATTATGGGAAAACAGATATTGAAAATAGATCCGAACTACTAAGAGAGAAGCTAAATATAGATAAGAAAAAAAATCTAGGATTTTTAGAAGAAATAAAGAAAAAATCTAAGGATATAAAAGCTATAGAAAGAATAGAAGAAAAGCTAAAGGCGATTAGAAAGGTGGAAGAAAGATGCGAATTTATGAATTGATAGAGAAACTAAATGAGAAATATCCCTTCGATCTACAAGAAGAATGGGATAATTCGGGATTACAAATAGGAAATCCAGATAATCAACTAAGTGGGGTTGTAGTTTCATTAGACCTTGAAGAAGAATCAGTAGATAAAGCTATAGAAAAAAACGCCAATCTAATTATAACCCACCACCCATATCTGTTTAGCCCTACAAATTCAATTGATTTTAGGGACAGTTTTTACAATAGACTTCAAAAATGTATAAAAAATAATATTACAGTCTACGCGTTTCACACAAACCTTGATATAGCTGAAGATGGAGTCAATGATAATTTGGCTAATATCCTAGGGCTAAGAGATGTAAAGAGCCTAGAGCTAGGAAAAGAACTAGGTCTTGGTAGGTACGGGAAAATAGAAAAGACGGTGGCAACTGATTTTTTAAAATATGTAAAAAATAAGCTAGATACTGAAAATATAATTGCCTATGGTAATCTAGATAGAGACATCGAAAATATAGCCCTATGCGGTGGAGCGGGCTCTTCGCTTATAGAAGACGCTATTTCGCTTTCCTGTGATTTAATGATCACAGGAGATGTAAAGTATCATGAAGCTATGGATCTTTCAAATAAGGGCATAATAATCGCAGATGTAGGACATTTTGCAAGTGAGAACCACATTATCTATAAACTAGAAGATAAAATTAGAAAAATTACAGATATGGATGTTATCACATTTTCTAAAACAGACTCATTCAGGAAAGTATTTTAATTTTACTTTTTTATAAAAATGAGGTATCCTAAGTAAAGAGTAAATCAGATAATCGCGGGGCGTAAGCCACGAGGAAAGTCCGTGCACCATAGAGCAAGGATGCTTGATAACGTCAAGTAAGAGTGATCTTCAGGCAAGTGCAACAGAAAGTATACCGCCAATTTTGGTAAGGTTGGAATGGTGAGGTAAGAGCTCACCAGCTGTCCTAGTGATAGGCAGGCTATGTAAACCCCATCCGGTGCAAGAACAAAATGGACAGTAGGAGGCTAGCTCGGCCCGGTCCGGAAATGGTAGTTCGCTTGAGCTTATTAGTAATAATAAGCCTAGATAGATGATTATCCACGACAGAACACGGCTTATAGGTTTACTCTTTACATATTTACAACATAATTAGTTACAAAAATCTAATTATTTTTAAATTTAATTACACTTTAAGGAATATTTTTTATATTAATTGGGAATTTTCGAAAGAAATCCTAATAAATATAAATAAATTCAGTTAAAGTGTAATTTTTTTGTAACTAATTATTGACATTTTTGTTAAAAAGATATAGAATTAGTTTAGATTTCAAAATGACATACTAAATTATTAACAATTCATAACAATTGTGGAGGAGTAATTTTAAATGAGTAAAAAAAATATAGGAGCAGCACTATCAGTAATAGCTGCATCAGCAGTTGTTGCAACAGCATATGCTACTACTGTAACAGATTTAGAAAATGATAAACATACAAATTCACTAATTACAGAAGAAGACAAGGAAGTTGATACTTCTTATTCTTTTGTTAAATCAGATTATACAAAAGAAGTTAAAAATACAAAGATTGCCGGCAAAGAAAGAGATGCTAAAAAAGCAAGCCAAGAGATAAAAAAAGATATAGCTATTGAAGAAACTGCACGAAATATAATTAAGCCACAAATTATCAAGGCTGAGAAAGTTAAAGAAGAAAAAGAAGCTGAAGAAGTTGTAGCATATGATGATACAAACATTGCTGAAGTTGTAAATTACGATGATAAAAATCTAGATGAACTAATTGAACAACCAGCTGAAGAAATAGCGACAGAAGTTGTTGAATATGATGATAGCTCATTTGAAAATGTAGAGGAAACTACATACGAAACAGCTGAAGAAAATAATGAAACTGAAATAGCAGAAGAAGTAGAAGCTCAAGCTATTTCTGAAGATGTAGAAGAAACTAAAGAAGAAATAGTAGAAGAAGTTGTTGAAGAAGAGGTAAAAACTCCAGAAACTTTAGAAAAATTTGTAAACACAGTTTCACTAAACATAAGAAGTTCAAAAGATGCTTCAAACACAAATAATATTGTTAGAACAATAAATGCAGGGGATAAGCTTGTAGGATATATTGAAGGTGAATGGTTTATAACTAACGAAGGTTACATCAACTTAAATTACCTTGCAAACTACTACCCACAAGATTTAGTTAATCAAATAAAAGTAGAAGCTGAAGCTAAAAAAGCAGAAGAAGCAAAGAAGGCTGAGGAAGCTAGACTTGCCGAAGAAGCAAAGAAGGCTGAGGAAGCTAGACTTGCCGAAGAAGCAAAGAAGGCTGAAGAAGCTAGACTTGCCGAAGAAGCAAAGAAGGCTGAAGAAGCTAGACTTGCCGAAGAAGCAAGAAAAGCTGAAGAAGCCAAAGCAGCTGAAGCACAGAAACAACAAGTACAAGAAGTTGTTAAAGAAGTAGAAGAAGTTGTTAATACTCAAGCGCCAGCTAATCAAGGCGGTCAAAGTGTAGCAAATATAGCAAGCCAATTTGTTGGCCTACCATATGTATGGGGATCATCAAATCCAAGCGTAGGATTTGACTGCTCAGGTCTTACATCTTATGCTTATAGACAAATGGGAATAACAATTCCACACAGTTCTGCTGCTCAATTTAACAATGGATATGCAGTAGATGTGAATAACCTAAAAGCAGGAGACCTTGTATTCTTCTCATTTGGCGGAGGTGGAATCGACCACGTAGGTATGATCACAAGTTCAGACGGAACATTTGTTCACGCATCTACACCACAAACTGGAGTTAGAATTGATAACATATTTAATGGATCATTCCAAACTGCATTTAGAGGTGCAAGAAGAATTTATTAAAAACTATAAAAATACGCCCAAGGCCAAAAGCTCAGGGCGTTTTTATTTAGGGTAATTATGGAAATATTAACTACAAATAAATTAAGAGATGAAATAATTAATAGTTTAAAAAAACATAGTTTTGTCAATAAAATATTATTATTAAGCAAAGAACCGACTGAAGAAGTTAACCATTATAAAAAAGTCATAATTAAAAGATGCAAAGAATTTAATATTGATTATATAGATAAAGAATTTTTCCAAGAAACAAACGAACAAATCCTAAATTTTATTAATTCCCATGATAGCAAAGATGGATTTATAATCTTAGCTCCATTTGGAGATAGTGTAGACCTTTCTATCCTAAGAAAAAATATCAAACTAAAAGACTTAGATTCCTTTACATACAAAAGCCAAGGAATGATATTTGAAGGGCTTAAAGAATATTTGCCTGCTACGGCAAAGGCTGTAGTTAGGTTTATGGATAGTCAAAATGTTGATTATAAGGGAAAAAATATTGTAATTGCTAATAACACCAATATTATAGGTAGGCCTTTAGCCTTATATCTTGCCACAAAAAGGGCGAGCGTGAGGATTATAAATAGTCTTACAAAAAACCCTAGA
The DNA here is from genome assembly GCA_043426375.1 of Anaerococcus sp. GTDB lineage: Bacteria > Bacillota > Clostridia > Tissierellales > Peptoniphilaceae > Anaerococcus. Next base: position 6,440 of record JBHWRC010000104.1, on the reverse strand, counting down.
TCTATGATCAAAAATGCTGATATTTTTATTTCTGCTATAGGAAAAGCGGAATATTACGATAAATCGTACTTTAAAGATGGCTCTTTAATAATAGATGTGGGAACTTCTTATAAAAACGGTAAGATAGTTGGGGATGTAGATGTAGATTCAATAAAGGATCTTGATATAAAATACCTAGGAAGCAAAAATGGTATTGGATCAATTACGACAATAACATTAGTGGAAGGACTTATAGATAAATGCCAATAGTAAATAAAGAACAGGATTTAAAAAGATATAATGAATTTGTAAGAAATTCTGAATATGCAAGGCCAATGCAAGATACAAATTGGTCTAAAATAAAGAATAACTGGACCCACGATTTTGTTTATCTGGAAGAAAACAAACAAATAATTGCAGCCATGTCTGTAATAGGAATTAAAAATACCAATGGCAAACATTTTTTATATGCTCCCAGAGGACCAGTCTGTGACTTTAAGGACATTAAGCTAGTAGAAGCTTTAATTAAAGAAGCAGAGGTTCTTAAGGAAAAATATGATGCTTTTCTTCTAAGAATGGATCCAGAATTAAACTTTGATGAGAAACTTGTATATGATTATAGACAGCTAGGCTATGATTTTAGATCTGTGGGCCTAGATACACATTCCTTTACTCAACCAAGATATAATATGATTATTGATTTAACAAGCCATGACATAGACTCTATATTTGAAAGCTTTTCTTCAAAGGGTAGGTATAATGTTAGAAAATCAATAAGGGCTGGCATAAAAACTATAAACAAAACTGATGAAGAAGGCCTAGAAATTTTCTATAATCTAACAAAGATAATGGCGGAAAGACAAGAAATTGGACATAGACCAAAAGATTATTATAAGAGACTTATTGATTATCTAAATGGTGAGATTTTTATATCTTATTTTGAAGATAAAGCTCTTTCAGCATCACTTCTTATTCCTTATGGAAAAAAGGTTTATTACCTATATGCAGCAAGCTCTAATGAAATGAGAAATAAGATGCCAAATTATAATATGATATGGGAAGAGATAAAGTGGACTATAGAAAATGACTATGATTACCTAGATTTAGGAGGTACTTTTAGTCTAGACTCAAGGGATGGACTATATAGGTTTAAACAAGCTTTTTGTTATCCAGATAAGTATTCAAACTTCATCGGTGAGCTCGATGTAGTCTATGATAGAGAAAAATATGAAGAATTTTTGATTACTAAATAAAAAAATCCCCTCAAAATCGAGGGGATAATTTTTATTCTTGTTCTTCTAGTGATAGTGCAGCATCTATTGCTTCGCTGTATTCTGGCAGGTCAGTGTTTTGATCTAGATAGTTTACAAATTTAACTGTATTATCCTTATCTACTACAAACACAGAACGGTTTTGAAGTTTTAATTCTTCAATTAGAGTTCCATATTTTTTAGAAAAATCTCTAGTATTGTAGTCAGATACAAATTTGATATTATCTGCTTTCTTAACACGTTTAAATCTAGATTGTGCAAATGGCAAGTCATTTGATATTGTCACTACTACAATATTGTCCGAAAAATTTTTAGCAGCTCTTTGAAATAGTTTTGTTTGAAGTTCACAAACATCAGTATCTAATGAAGGTACAACTGATAAAATTTTTATCTTTCCTTCTTCAGCTTCGTAAAAATCGTAAGGTGAGAGGTCCATATTGTCAGCTTTGAAGTTTGGAGCCATGTCGCCAACCTTAAGCTTACTGCCTTTAACCGTAATATCTACAGTACCGAATTTTCCTTTTCTTGACATAAACATCTCCTTATTTTATTTGTTTTTCCTCTTCTTACCTATATTCTATATCAATTGACAATATTTATCAATTGAATATAAAAATTTTTAACCTATACTTTATTGTAAATTAGGGAAAGATGGGGTATAATTAGCTAGTATGAATTAATAAGGAGGCAAAATGGCTAATATAGTTTTACAAGCAGATAAAAGAGAAGCTACTGGTAAAAACTCAGTTAAAAAAATTAGAAATAACGAATTAATTCCAGGAGTTATCTATGCTAAAAATCAAGAAAATGTAAATGTTCAATTCACAGCTAGAGATTTTGAAAAAGTACTTAGACAAGCTGGAACATCTACTATTATTTCCCTAGATATCAATGGAGAGGCACAAGAAGTTCTTATCAAAGATTTCCAAAATCACCCATACAAGAACCAGTTTTTACACGTTGATTTCCAAGCAATCGACCAAAACGAAACAATCAGAGTTACTGTTCCAGTTGTTCTTGTTAACAGAGATGACATGGTAGCAGTTGAAGGTGTACTTGTACAAAACCTTGACGATGTTGAAGTAGAATGTCTACCAAAATACATCCCACAAACAGCTGATATTGATGTAAAAGAAATGCAAATCGGTGATAACAAAACAATTGCTGACCTTGATATATTCGCAAATGAAAACATCACAATCCTTGCTGATGAAGATGAAGTAGTTTGCTCATTACAAGAAGTTTCTGAAGAAGTAATCGAAAATGAAGAAGCTGAAGTAGCAGATGCAGCAGACGTACCAACTGTAGATGAAACAGAAGAAGACGAAGAAGACGCTGAATAATTTTTAAAACCATTGGTCTCATAAAAGACAATGGTTTTTTATTTGCATATTTTTATGGCAATAATTTATAGCTAGACTTAAATTATGATTATATAGTATAATAATACTATGAACGGAAAATTTATAGTTTTTGAAGGCCCAGACGGGGCGGGCAAAACAACAATAATAAAAAAAGTTAAAGAGATTCTAGAAAAACAAGATTTGTCTATAAGCTATTATAGAGAACCGGGCGGCACAGATATATCTGAAAAAATTAGGTCAATTATAATTGATAATGACAATCATCTAATGGACCCTAAAACTGAAGCCTTATTATTTGCTTCATCTAGGGCCCAGCTAGTAGCAGAAAAAATAGTACCTGACCTAAAAGTAGGAAAGATTGTCATTTGCGATCGTTTTGTAATGTCATCACTTCTTTACCAGGGTCTTGGGAGAAATCTGGGTATAGATAATGTAAAAAAGATAAATGATTTTGCTACTGGAGATATAAAACCAGATTTAACCTTATTTTTTAATATAGATTATAAAACCGCTCTTGAGAGGAAAAGAGCGAACTTCTCGCCAGATAGGCTAGAAAATGAAGATTTTTCTTTCCACAAAACTATATTCGATGGTTATTTAGAAATGGCAGACTTATACAGAGATGAAATTGTGAAAGTAGATGCGAGAAAATCTATAGAAGATTTAACAAGTGATGTAATGGATATTGTAAATCAATTATTGGAGGATTAGGATGAAATTATTAATAGCTATAGTTCAAGATGCAGATGTTAATTTTTTAATTGACGCCCTAACAGAAAAAGGATACAGAATTACAAAATTATCAACAACAGGTGGCTTCCTTAAGAAAGGAAATACCACATTACTAATAGGTGTCGAAGAAGAAAAACTTGATGAAGCTCTTAAAATTATAGAGAAAAATTGTAAGAAGAGAAATACAACTACCACAATTATAAATCCTACTGGTGAGAGCTCACTTATTAGCTCTACTGTGCCTATAGAAATAGGGGTAGGTGGGGCAACCATATTTATAATTGATGTTGAACAATATATACAGATATGAGCCTATTAGATAGTCAGATAAAAAATAAAAGTCTATCTAATGCCTATATAATTGAGGGAGAGGATTTAGAATATAACTTAGAATATGCTAAGAACTTTGTTAAAAAAGTCTTTGATTCTTATGGCCTAAGTCCTAATCTTTCAACAAATCCGGATTTTGAAATTATTGACAAAGATCCAATAGATATACAAACAATAAGGTTTTTGATAAAAGACATGGTAATAAGACCTGTGAATAATAAAATTAAAGTCTATATTATTCATAATGCACAAAACCTGAGGATTGAGTCAGCCAATGCAATGCTTAAATCTTTAGAAGAGTTAAAAGATTATAGCCTAATTATATTTACAGCGGATAATAGTGGAAAAATTCTTCCAACTATTAGGTCTAGGTGTCAAATTATTTCATTAAATACAATAAATGAAAAAATAGGCCTAGATATGAATAGGTTATCTGATTTACTAGCAAAAGTCTATCAAGGCGATATATCGGCTTATTATAAAGAAAAAGAATTTTTATCTTCTTTCAATGAAGAAAAGTCAACTCTAATGGAGGGGATAATAAAAATATTTAGAGATTTGATTTACTATAAGTATCTAGGAGAAAGAGATAGGACTGGATATCATTATAATATAGAAAGTCTAGCTGGTCTTAACCTAGTAAGTATAGAAATGCTCCTGGAGAAAATAGAATCAATATATAGGTCTTATAGGAATAATATAAATTTTGAATTGAGTATAGAAAATATATTTTTAAATATATACAGAGAAGGCAGGCAAAGTTAATGAATGTAGTCGGGATAAGATTTAAGGAAGCGGGCAAAATCTATTATTTTTCCGCAAATAATTTAATATTAAATTTTAAGGATAAGATAATAGTAGAAAGCTCAAATGGTTTGGAAATAGCAGAAATTGCCTTGGCAAATATTGATATAGATAATCAAAAATTTGACAAAGAACTTTCTCCGGTATTGAGAAAAGCAACAGCTAGGGATATACAAGTCCATGAAAACAACCTTAATGATGCTAAAGAAGCCATTGAGATTGCTCAAGAAAAAGCTAAACTTCACAAGCTTGATATGAAAATAGTTGAAAGTGAATATAGCTTTGATAGATCTAAAATTACATTTTATTTTACTGCCGAAAACAGGGTAGACTTTAGGTTACTTGTTAAAGACTTAGCCTCAATATTTAAAAATAGGATAGAATTAAGGCAAATTGGAGTCAGGGACCATGCAAAACTTAAATGCTTTTATGGGACCTGTGGACAAAAATCATGCTGCTCAAGATTCATGACTGACTTTTCACCTCTATCAATTAAAATGGCAAAAGACCAGGGGATAACCCTGGATTCCTCCAAAATATCAGGGGTATGTGGGAGGCTTATGTGCTGCCTATCTTTTGAAGAAGATAATTATATAAGGGCAAAAAAAGCTATGCCAAAACCAGGAACTAAAGTAGAAACGGAAGACGGAATCGGAGTTGTTTTATCTAACGATTATATCAGAGAAATGTGTAAAGTTAGAATAAAATCTGTAGAAGATGATCAAGAATTAGATGAATATTACAAGGCTAGTGAAATAGAGAGAACTAAATGATAATAGTTATCATTATGAATAAATAATCATTATAATGGTCATTTAAGTATAAAAATATAAAAAAGTTGACACATTGTGAATAATATTGTATACTAATCATATAATAAACAAGGAGGAAAATTATGGCATACAAAATAGATGAAAATATTTGCATTTCTTGCGGATCATGTGAAGGTGAATGTCCAGTTGGAGCTATTTCACAAGGTGATGTAGCATACGAAATAGATGCAGATGCTTGTATAGATTGTGGTGCGTGTGCAGCAGTTTGCCCAGTAGAAGCAATCGATCAAGAATAATCAGGTACATAAAAAATAATAAGTACATAAAAAAAGAAAGGCCCTTTATAGGGTCTTTTTTAATGGAGCTAGAAACAGGATTTGAACCTGCAACCTTCGGTTTACGATACCGCTACTCTACCATTGAGTTATTCTAGCTTATATATTTTTTTTACCCATTTTTTCTCTTTTTACTTAAAATTATTGTTAAAATCCGAGAAATTGATATAATAATTATCATGGAGTTATTATGGACTATACATTTATTTTTAATCAAATTTACAATTTAATAATTAACAATAATATGCTTTTAGCAATAGGAGTATCTATTTTAGTCCTGTTTTTATTTTTTATTATATCCAAAACTTTTAGGAAGAGTGGTTTATTTTTATTGGTCTTTACTTTTTTAGTAGATCAGGTTATAAAAAATCTGCCTTTTGACCTATATAGTGCTTATCCTATAAGCTATAATATCGTAACAGGATTGTTTGTTATTGGATCTTTAAACTTTTTCATAAGAGTACTTCTTATGATAAGAAAGGTAAGTAAGAAAGATAAAGAAGACTCAAAGCTAGGAAACTTTTTTAAATTTACTGGCATCAGACCTTTTATCCTTATGCTAATTATAAATCTACTAGATATTAATTCTTACCTTCCAGAAGGAATTATAAGACTTCTTACAAGCTTATCTTTCCTATATATGGCCTTTAGAACCTTATATTCAACCTATCTATACCTTAGTACAAAAGAAAAGATTGCTATTGATGATGGTATGGATTTTGAAGATATAGATGCCTATATAAATGGAGAAAAGTTAAACAAGAATCAAAATAGGGTTATCAAAAAAAATCTAAAGGAAGAGGATAATCATGTAGAAGATGATGTAAAAATATTTTCAAATAAAGATAAAAA
>JBHWRC010000103.1:0-14135 GCA_043426375.1 Anaerococcus sp. | reverse complement strand
AGAAAAACGAAAATTCTGTAGTTCTAAAAACTGAAGAGCAAATAGATGACGAATTTGAAACTGATGCCTACCAAAGTCTCGTTAAGGATGCAAACAAAGACCTTAGCGAAGAAGAAATATCCTTTATTGCTGACCTTATTAAATATATAGATACAGGAGATACAAGAAGCCTTGCAAATATTTTGGCAGATCCTATAAAAAGTGAAGTTGGCGGAGACTTGAGAGTTCTTTTAAGAAAGCTAAGCCCTCTTAATTACTCAGGTCAAATTTCAAAGATTGAAAAAATTAATAAAGAAGAAGATAAATTCACTATAGTTTGTACTTGTGAAGAAGATAAGCTAATAATTGAAGCGAATGAAAAAGACAATAAACTTACTAGCCTAAGACTTCATCTTGGTTCAACTATTGCAAATAACAAAAAGCTTAAAGAAGACAACCAGGCCTTTATTGATAAGTCCTACCACATTATCGACTCGCTTAGAGATGGCAATAAGGACGAATTTATAAAGGACGTTGAGGCCCTTAACCAAACACCAGAAAAGTTTGATGAAATGTACGAAGGTTTGTCAGGCGACCTTAAACTTATGGGAAATATCCTAGAAGATGATGCCAAAGTTGAGGTAATGTATGCAACAGATTATCTGGCAAACGCCCCAGTTAACGAAAATCTTGTGAAAGTAAGCCTAACTTACAAATTTGAAAACATAGATAAGGTTATTTATAATTTCGTTTATAGGGAAGATCTAAGTATTGTATCCCTAGAAGTAACTTCAGGTGAAGAATAGAAAAATGCCCTCCAAGCTACTTGCTGGGAGGGTTTGTTTTAATCTTCTTCTTTTTATTCCAATTTCTCATCGGTTTTATTAGCTGTTTTTAGCTTCCTTATCCTACAGGCCTTGATCCTATTGTCTTCCATATAGAGGATTTTAATTTCATAGCCATTATAGATAATAGTTTCATTATCTCCAACTTCTGGTATATAGCCTAGCTTATCGATTATAAAACCACCAAGTGAATCGTAGTTTTCATTTTCCTCATCAAGTCCAATCGGGATTTTTTCGTTTAGGTCTTTTATCCCTATTGAAGCCTTTACTACCAATACATTTTTGTTATTAATCTTAATCTCTGGTATATCATAGTCGAAACTATCTTCCATATCACCCACTATCTCTTCTATAAGGTCTTCCATGGTTATTACACCAGAAAACCCACCATATTCGTCAATCAAAATCGACATATGGATGTGGCCTTTTTGCATGTCAGAAAAAAGCTTGTCTGCTTCAATCTTATCCGGAGCAAAGTGGGCTGGCCTTATCAACTTTTCTATATCCACATTATATAGGCCGACCTTAGTCGCTTCTAGTAGATAGTCTTTAGTATAAAGAATTCCCAAGATATTATCTACATTATCTTCATATACCGGAATCCTGTTATGACGTATTTTGATAAATTCCTCAAGAAATTCCCTATCCTTGTCATTTATATCTATCATAAAGACATCGGTTCTAGCAGTCATTATCTCTTCAACAATAATATCATCAAAGGTCATAATTGAGTAGATCATTTTTGATTCCATAGGCCTTATTATCCCTTGGTCTTCACCGATTTGAACGATTGACTTTATTTGTTCATTGGTAACTTCTTTTTGGATATTTTTAGCCTCTATACCAAAAACATTCATTATAAAGTCTGTTACAATCTCAGTAATTTTGACAAAAGGTCTGGTAAGAGCAAGGCTTAGCCTAATAAGGCCTGTAGTATTTAGGGCAAAGCTAAGTGGATTTCTAACACCAATCCTTTGTGGAATCTTATCTACAAAAATAACTTTCACTACTATGTATAGCAAAACAGTGATGAAAAGACCGAGTTTTATATTATCCTTTAATAAACTCCAAGCCCTCAAATTTTCTGCAATAAAGGCTACTGTCACAAGGGATAAAATCGAGTTTATCATCGAAAAAGATTGGTTAAGCCTATCTTGGTTTGAAATAACCCTGAGCAATGATTCCGCATTATTGTTGCCCATTTCCTTAAGGTCTTCGAGCCTATCGTGAGATAAGCTAATAAGCCCTGTATGTAGCGCTGTAAAAAATCCATTTATTAATATTAAAACAATTATTATAAGAACACTGATTAAACTGTGGTAGGGACCTTGCTCCATATTTTCTCCTTTAGAATACTTTTACTTTGACTATATCGATAAAATAAGCAGATGTCAAAGGTCACTACTTATCTAGCTTCCTAAAAAGCATGTAGCAAAGGATCAAACTTAGGAGGGAAAGGCCAATTATATAAAGATAACCATACTCCCAACTTAATTCCGGCATGTTTTCAAAGTTCATCCCATACCAGCCAGTAAGGACTGTAATTGGGGTGAAAATTGTGGTCACAATTGTAAGAAACTTCATGGTAGAGTTCATAGAAAGATCCATTTTTGAATCGTAAGAGTCTTTGACATTTGATATATAATCGGAGAGATAGGATATATTTGTGGAATATCTCTCAATCCTATAGGCAAGTGATTTTAGGTGTTTGATATCATTTTCGTCAAAGATTTCATTTTCGTTTTCCACAAGGACCTCGATTATATCAAGGAGTCTCTCATAAGAAGTGTAAAGATTTAGGACCTTGTGCCTGTTTGCAGAAATAGCCCCTAGCTTATCGTTGCTAATCTTGTTTTTATTTATGGCATCCTCAATTTTGGAGGTAGAGTTTTTTATCTGGTCAAAAACTTTTGTATGGCTTGTAATAAGAAAACTTATAAAATGCTTAAGGGCACGTCCTGGAGACCTTGAGGAAAGTTTCTTGCCAATCATCTGCTTAAAGGCACGGCTTGTTGACATATCCCTATCATATAGGTCAACAATAATGAGCCTGTTCTTTTCGATATAAAAGCCAATAAGATCCGACTTGTCAAGCTTACCCTTCATATCAAGCAGGTCCAAAATTATGAAGCTATAGCTATCTTCAATTGCCACGTAAGATTTTTTGACCTTTTCCTTTAGCAACAAGTCTACAATTGCTGAATCTAGCTTATAATTTTGAGCAAAATCTATAAAAGACTTTTTGCCCAAATACATGAGGTAAAAGTCCTCATCTTCTAGTGTGTCATAAAAGCGATCTATGCTTGATTCTTCAAAACCAAAATCTGTATCAAATCTATATATATAATCCATTTATTCTCCTAAAGGTATCTTTAAACTAGTAATTTCACTTTATTATCAAAGCTAATTTCTGTCAAAATATGAGCCTATACAATTTGGCTTTTTATGTTAATCTTCTTTAAAACTAGCATAAAGGCTAATATTGCGGCCACTCCAAAGGCTAGGGCTAAGACTGCTGAATGGGTAAAGCCTGCTATGATATAAGAAATACTTGCAATAGAAGCTACGCTTAGGCCATAAGCAAGCTGGGTTTTGACGTGGTCAACGTGAATGCAGCCTGCTCCTGCTGATGACATGATAGTAGTATCTGAAATTGGAGAAATGTGGTCACCGCACACTGCCCCCGAAAGACAAGCAGAAATTCCTATAAAGAATAAAGGCTCGCCAATCTCAAACATAGATGTAATAATAGGAATTAAAATTCCAAAAGTTCCCCAGCTAGTCCCTGTGGCAAATGCAAGGAAGATTGCCACAAGAAAGATTACAACCGGTAGGAAGGAGTTAAGTCCGTCCACTGCATTTTCCATAAGCCCCCCAACGAAGGCTTGGGACCCCAAAAGGTCGTTTGAAATATTTTTTAGACTTGTTGCCATAGTTAAAATCAAAATCGCCCCAACCATTGAAGAGAATCCTTCAGACAGGCTATCCATTGATTTTTCAAAGCTAACCACACCTCTTCCTATAAAATAAATTATAGAAATTACAAGGGCAGATAGGGAACCCATGGCTAGAGCTATGGATGAGTCGGTATTGGCAAAAGCATTTACGAAGTCTCTATAAAACTCACTTGCCGGATCAAAAAATCCACCAACATAAATCAAAGATAAAACTGATACGACAATCAAAACCAAAATAGGAAAGACAAGGTCAATTACCTTCCCATTTGGACTTCCATCTTCTGCTGATATCTTGCTAGTCTTAACAGCTCCGAGCTCACCAGTTTCCATGGCCCTTTTTTCGTATTCTTTCATAGCTCCAAAGTCATTATCAAAAAGAATTATGCTTACCACAAAAACCAAGGTCAAAAGCGAATAGAAATTGTAGGGAATTGCCCTTACAAACATTTCAATGCCAGAAATCCCCTCAGCATAGCCAGATACAGCCGCAGCCCAGGATGAAATCGGAGCAATCATACATATTGGAGCTGCAGTTGAATCTATGATGTAGGCAAGTTTTGCCCTTGATATCTTATAGGAATCTGTCACAGGTTTCATAACAGAGCCTGATGTCAGACAGTTAAAATAGTCATCTATAAAAAGCATGGAGCAAAGGAAAAATGTCGAAAGCTGGGCTGCTTTCCTTGATTTTATCTTTGAATGGGCAAATTCTCCAAAGGCCTTTGACCCACCAGAATAGTTAATAAGGACAACCAGTATTCCCAAAACCACAAGGAAAATAAAAATCCCTGCAGTTTGGGAAACAGATGATATAAGTCCCTTATCAACTACATTATCAAGAGTTTTGGAAAGAGAACCAGCTGATCCCAAAATCCCTCCGACTAAAATTCCTAAAAACAAAGACGAGTAAACTTCTTTTGTCAAAAGTGCCATAAATATCGCAAGCACAGGCGGAAAAAGCGCCCAGGCTGTGGCAAAAGTATCAATCCCGCTAAGGGAAATATATATAGCTAAAATAAGAGAAAAACTCCCCACAAAAAGGGCAAGTTTCATATTTTTATTCTTCATAAAATCCTTCCTGTATCTAAAATAAGCTCAAAAATGAGCACGGTTAACATTATACCTAAATTTACTATATTAGAAAGGTCATATACTCTTATTTAAGGCTTTATAACTTATTATCTTATCTGTTTATGCTATAAAAAATGGGTAAAAAAATAATAGTAGGGATAATAATGAATAAATATAAAGATTTGATTTAGGCTGCCTTGCTCTATTCGTCCTAATCGTCTCAATTATCATGTCCTACAAAACTGTAAAAATTGAATACGCTTGGATAATAGGAACAATCCTTCTCGCATGCTACCATGCCTAGGGCAAGGCCTCCTGTTAATAAAACTCTTCCTATTTTTCTAATACTTTTCATATTTTCTCCTTAATTTTCTTTTAGATATATCTATATTATTAGTATAGCGATAAAAGAAAAAAAGAGAATTTCAGACTTTGTAAGAAAAAAACCACCGTATGTCCGGTGGTCTTTGTTTATCTTTCTTCTGAAATTATATCCTTTACTTTCATCAAACGAGAGATTGTTGCTCTTTCGTTTTCTTCTAGTTTGGCTCTGATGTATTTTATTGTTTCTTCAAGATCTGGGATTGTCCTGTATTCTAGGGCGTTTACCCTTCTTCTTGTCGATTCGATCTCATCTGCCATTAGCTGGGTTGTTTTTTCAAGCTCAGCTAGCTCTAGGAGCCTATCTGTGACGTGGTTTAATTTCAAAATTGCTTCGTCTAGGCCCACGCTTGTTGTGGCGTAGCCATATGGAAACATAGAAGCTTTTTCGTTTACATTTACCTTAAATTCCATCTTAGGAATCCTAACACTCATGACGTTTTTGGTAGTTATATCAACGCCAACTTCCTGAGTTGGAAAACTTACCGCTTCTTCGAGGGTATCTGGGCTCATGAAGGCTGATGCCATTAGGAAGGAGGCAAAAGAATCTGATAGTTCTTTTTCTACTTCTTCCCTGAGTTTTTTGTTTTCCCTGATTAGTTCAAGGAATTGTCTCATCAGCTCATCTTGCTTATCTTTTAGAAGTTTGTATCCCCTTTTGGCTGTGGCAAGTCTTCCCTTTAGGGTATTTAAGTTCATCCTAGTTGGGGTTACTTTTAATCTTGCCATAGGCTAGTCCATATATTTTTCTATTAGGGCATCATCGATTCTCTTAAGCTCTGATTTTGGAATTATCTTTAAGAGTTCCCAACCTAAGTTAAGAGTATCTTCGATTGTCCTGTTTGTGTAATAACCTTGGTTGATATATTTTTCTTCAAATTGTTTTGCAAATTCTGCAAAGGCTAGGTCTGCATCTGATAGAGCAGAGTCACCTAGGATTTTTTGAAGCTCTCTTGCATCCACACCTGAAGCGTAGGCTGCGTAGATTTGGTTCATTGTATCTGCGTGGTCTTCTCTGGTTTTGCCCTTACCTATACCCTTATCCTTAAGCCTTGATAGGGATGGAAGGATTGATACAGGTGGTTGGGCACCTTGGTTATAAAGTCCACGGTCTAGGATGATCTGGCCTTCTGTTATATAGCCTGTTAGGTCTGGAATTGGGTGGGTGATATCATCTTCTGGCATTGACAATATAGGAATTTGTGTGATTGTTCCTGGTTTGCCACGAAGTTTTCCAGCCCTTTCATAGATTGTAGAAAGGTCTGTATATAGATATCCTGGATATCCACGTCTGCCTGGTACTTCCTTACGGGCTGCAGATACTTCACGAAGGGCTTCTGCGTAATTTGTCATGTCTGTCATGATAACAAGCACTTGCATGTCCTTTTCAAAGGCTAGATATTCTGCACAAGTAAGGGCCATTTTTGGTGTTGAAAGACGTTCTATTGCTGGGTCGTCAGCTAGGTTCATAAATAAAACTGAACGGTCGATAGCACCTGTTTTCTTAAAGTCATCCATGAAGAATTGGGCTTCTTCGAAGGTAATACCGATAGCTGCAAAGACTACCGCAAATCCTTCATCATCTCCCAAAACTCTGGCTTGTCTTGCAATTTGGGCTGCTACTTGGTTGTGTGGCAGACCGTTTCCAGAAAATATTGGAAGCTTTTGGCCACGAACAAGTGTATTTAGTCCGTCAATTGTAGAAATTCCTGTTTGGATAAATTCTGATGGATAGTCTCTTGATACAGGGTTAATTGCTGTACCATTTACGTCCCTCTTATCTTCTGGAATTATGTCTGGACCATCGTCGATTGCTTCTCCAAGTCCATTGAAGGCACGTCCTATCATGTCTTCACTTACTGCAAGTTCAAGTGGTCTACCTAAAAATCTTACTGATGTGCTTTCTAGGTTGATACCGGTTGATCCTTCAAAAAGCTGAACCATGGCACGGTTCTTGTCTACTTCTATTACCCTACCTCTTCTGTGTTCGCCTGTTTGAAGCTTGATATCTACAAGTTCTTCGAAGTTTACTCCCTCTACGCCTTCGACAAGCATAAGAGGGCCAACTACTTCTGTTACTGTTTTATATTCTTTTAACATCCGTCTATGCCTCCTTTACTAGCTTATCTATAGCTTGGTCGATTTCTTCTCTAATTTCTGTAAATCTTTCTTTATTGTCTTCGCTAATTAATTTTAGTCTTGATATAGCTTCGTTGACTTCAAGATTTTCTATATCCTTAATCTCTACTCCTTTAGATAGGGCTTCTAATGATTTATCATAGAAATATAAGATTAGCTTTAGCATCTTATATTGCTTATCTAGTGAGCAGTAGGTATCTGTATCGTGGAAGGCGTTTTGTTGTAGATAGTCTTCCCTGATAGATTTGGTCACATTTAATTTAAGCTTATCGTCATCTGAAAGTGCGTCACGTCCTACAAGTCTTACTACCTCTAAGAGGCCAGATTCTTGTTGAAGTAGGCTCATGGCACGTTTTCTGTGTGTTGAGAAATCTTCGTCTACATCAGAATCTATAAACTTATCCATCTTATCTTGGTATAAAGAATAAGAATTTAGCCAGTTTATAGCTGGGAAATGTCTTTGATAAGATAAGTCATAATCAAGTCCCCAGAAGACCTTTACGATACGAAGGGTCGCTTGGGTAACTGGTTCTGATAAGTCCCCACCTGGAGGAGATACGGCTCCTATTACTGATAGGGTTCCTATATCTTCTCTATTACCTAAAACTCTAACCTTTCCAGCTCTTTCGTAGAAGTCTGCTATACGGCTGGCAAGGTATGCTGGATAACCTTCGTCTCCTGGCATCTCTTCTAGACGACCACTCATCTCACGAAGTGCTTCCGCCCATCTTGATGTAGAGTCTGCCATCATAGCTACGTTGTAGCCCATGTCTCTGTAGTATTCAGCAAGGGTAATACCTGTGTATATAGATGCTTCCCTGGCTGCTACTGGCATGTTTGATGTATTTGCAATTAGGACTGTACGTTTCATGATTGATTCGCCAGTTTTTGGGTCAACAAGCTCAGGAAATTCGTTAAGTACGTCAGTCATTTCGTTTCCACGCTCACCACAACCAACATAGATTACGATGTCAGCATCTGCGTATTTTGCAATCTGGTGTTGGACAACTGTTTTACCAGAACCAAATGGACCTGGGATAGCTGCAGTACCACCCTTTGCAACTGGGAAGAAGGTGTCTATTACCCTTTGTCCTGTGATAAGTGGTTCGTTAGGGTCGATTTTTTCTTTGATTGGCCTTCCCTGTCTAACTGGCCAGTATTGGATCATATTAATTTCTTTATCGCCATCTTTTGTTTCTATAACAGCGATAGTTTCGGCTACCTTATATTCACCAGATTTTATATCTTTTAGTTTTCCGCTAACTCCGTATGGTACCATGATTTTGTGGGTGATAACTGTGGTTTCTTCTACAGTTCCAAGTATATCACCAGGAAGGACTTCATCACCTACATTGGCTTGTGGAACAAAGTCCCAAACTCTATCCCTATCTAGGGCTGGTGCTGTTACTCCTCTTTCTAGGAAATTTCCTGCAAGGTCTTCAAGCTTTTCAAGTGGCCTTTGGATACCGTCGTACATTCTTTCGATCATACCAGGTCCAAGCTCAACTGATAGCGGTCTACCTGTTGAACGAACCTCATCTCCAGGCCCTATACCAGTAGTCTCTTCATAAACTTGAATACTTGCGACATCTCCCCTCATCTCAATTATTTCGCCGATGAGCTTATCTTTTGATACCTCAACCACGTCATAGATATTGGCATCAGATAGGCCCTCTGCCTCTATTAGTGGTCCGGATACTTTAGTAATTTTACCTATATTCAAATTAAGCTCCTTTAATTTAGAATATTTGCTCCGACTGCCTTTTCGACCGAGCGGTTGATATCCGCTAGGCCAATGCCTAATGATCCCTTGTTAGATGGGATTAGGATTATAGCTGGAGTCATACTCTCTCTGTATTTATCTATAGTTTCTTGACAAAGCTTAGCAAGTGCTTCGGTAATGAAAATCACACCGTATTGTTCAGCTGCTAACTTTTCAATCAAGTCATCTGTGTCTTTTTTGTCAACGGCTGTAAAAACATCAATTCCTATCGCCTTAAAGGCTAAAATTGAGTCCTTATCGCCTATTACTCCAATCTTATACATAAGTTTCTCTTAACCTTTCCCTAGTAAAGTCTTTTGGAAGTGAGTTTAACTTAGAAATAAAGATTATCCTTAGGTTTTTAATTTCTTGCTCTTTTGCAATCAAAAATCCTAGCAAAACTTCCGGACCATAGGTCATAGACTTAGCTTCTTTGGCAAAGTCCATAAAGTGATCGTCAATGGCCTTTTCTAGGTCAAGAAGATTTTCTGTATCAGTTTTATCCCTGTCTAAGCACTTCGCAAGATAGGAATTTATAGCAAGGCTTGATGTCCTAACTAAAATCCCACTTATATCCATGCTTGCCATTTCTAAGAGGTCGTCCTTATCAAGGTTGCCACCTTCTATCAGACACTTTCTTAGGTATTCAAGGTCAAGTTTTTGTCCCCTAATCCTTAGAATTGTTTTGATATTAACCAGGTCTATGCTTTCTTTAGTATAAGTTATTAAAGAATCTAAGCCTGTTTTTTTGGCAAGGTCTAAAAGCCTTTCATAATAAGATTTATCAAGTGATATATCTATCATTGCAGGATTTTCACTTTCCTTATAGCTATCTATGGCCTCTTTTGCGTAAGCAAGATATATATTTCTCTCATCTTTTTCGCCTATTTCGTCAAGGATTAATTCATCATCTCCTAGCTTTATTAGCTCTCTTTTTATATAGGCTGTATCTATATTTGCCATTGGAGAATAAATTTTAGAATAATCTTCTTCTTGGATAATTTCTTTTACTACAAGTTTTAGATTGTGAAAGTTATATTTTTCGAGTAGGTATTGGCTGATATTTTTATCAGGAGTTACCTCTGAAATTTTTTCGTATACTCTCACAAGTTCCTTATTAAGGATTTCTTCATAGTCCTCATCCCTATCAAGTTCAGCTATAAAACTAGCATAGGATGAGTCATTTAGCCCATTTATCACTTCTCTTAAACTTCCATAGTCATTTAGTCTTTCAAGGTCTCGGGCCCTAAGCAGATCGTCTTCATATATCCTTGTGGATGTAGAAGCTGCTATGAAGTTTTCTCTATTCATATTTCTTCCTTAGTAAAAAGTGCGTCAGATATCAGTTTTTTGATTTCGTCCTTTTGGTAATCAATTATAGATGTAAAGGAATTATCATAGGTAACACTCTCATCTTTTATCATAAAGCCATCATCTGTGGCCTCTTCTGAGATAGTAAGGCCTTTCAGGTCTTCTTGATTAAAGGCATCTTTCATTCCTTCTTTTAGGATTATAACAGCATCCTTAGCTTCAAATCCCTTTAGTCTATTTAGGACAAACTTCTTATAAGAATCCTTATCTAGGTTTTTAAGCTTTAGAATAAGTTTATCAATTACCTGATTTATAAGCTCATTTTTAGCCCCAATTTGTATATCACGAGCCTTACGTGATGAAGATAATTCTTCGTTGGCAAGTGTAAGTTCGCTTTCTTTTTTGGCGCCATCTAGGATTACTTTTGCTTCAGCTTCTGCATTTTCTTTTGCTTCTGCTAGGATTTTGTCTGCCTCGGTTTTTGCCTTATCTAATATCTGTTTTTTTTCTTCTTCAGCCTTATTTTTTATAGATTCTAATATTAAATCAAGATTATTCATAATCTTATCCCAATATTACGCTCTTAGAACTAGTAGTAGGGAGATAACAAATCCTAGGATTGCGTAAAGCTCAACCATTACTGAGTAAATCATACCCTTAACGAATTCTGGTTCGTTTTTAGCTAGGATATTGATACCTGCTATAGCTACCTTGGCTTGTTTAACAGCTGAAAAATATCCAACTATAGCTACTGGTAGTGCTGCCATTAGGAAGTATAGACCATCAGCCAATGTCATCTCAGGGCTTAGTTTACCCATGATAAAGAATGCAATAGCAAATCCGTAAAGACCTTGTGTACCTGGTAGTAGCTGTAGAACTAGAACCTTACCAAATTTTTCTGGCTGTTCTACTGTAAGAGCTGCAGCAGCCTCACCTGCCATACCTGTTCCCTTTGCACTTCCCATACCTGATAATAGTGTAGCTAATGCCATAGCTAAAACACCAAATACAATTCCACCGTTTTGAACTAAAAATTCTGTCATTTTCTTTCTCCTCTATTAATTATTATTTCTTTAGTATCTTCTAACATTTCTCTAAACTTAACCCCGCCACCTTCGTAGAATTTGTTAAACATTTCTACATAGATTAGTCTTAGGCTGTGGACGTAGGCTGATAAGTAGGATAGGAACATATTAAATAGTTGGAATACTACAAAGACGATTATACCGCCTATTATACCTCCTATACCTCCATCAAAGAGCATCTTAACAATTACGTTGACTGCATAGGCTACGAAGCCTCCTGATAGGACTAGGGCCATAAGTCTAAGGAAGGATACGAAGTCTCCTACCCAAGAAGTGATTCCATATAGGTCATAAAGACCTGAACCAAACCTGCCTCCTATTGATTTAGCATCTCTGCCTGCAAAAAGCACTATGCCTACCATACCTATACCCATTAGGTAAAGGCCAATCTTGTTATTGCTCAAGATGTAGTAGATAGGTCCACCAACTGCCATGTACCAGAATAAAACATCATATACAGCATCCATTGGTCTTCCATCTCTTATATACATATAAGCCTTCATACCAAGGGCTATAAATAAAGCTGCCCCACCTATGATCAGACTTATAATTATAAGTGTATTGATATCGTTTTGCGTATCTATCCAGCCAAATGGTACATCTATGATGCCACCAAAAACCGATCCAAAAATAAAACCAAACACACAAGCAGATAGGGATATACCCAAGAAAAGCTTGATCATTTTTTCAGTTGACTTTGGAAAGTCTTTTATCTTAAGGGCTGTAAGAGTTGCAATAACTCCTAAGAGTCCATAACCCAAATCGCCTATCATAAATCCTGTAAATATAGTATAGAAGATCGCCACCAAAAGTGATGGGTCAAACTCATTATATCTAGGCAAAGCGTAGGTTTCGACAACTGACTCATAAGGTTCTACTATTTTATTGTTTTCTAAGATTATTGGAACAAGTGGGTCGTCCTTAGAAGCTTCTTTAATATCTAGGATATAATTATCCATCAAGACCTCTTCTAGATCTTTTTTAAATCTCTCAGTCATATCTGCTGGAAGATAGCCTTCTATAACATCCATGGACTTGGTTTTTAAGAAAAATTCAGCACTTGCTTCCTTTTTTCTTTCATTTTTAAGGTAGGATTCATAAAGGTAGAAATCTTCCAAATACTTTGAAAAATCAGCAATATTTGCCTCAAGTTTTTCTATATCAGTATCTATAGTTTTTCTATCGGACTCAAGTTTTTTCAAACTTTCTTGGACTGATCCGTCTGATTTAACCTTTATCCTAACAAAACCAAACTCCCTAAGGATTTCCTTAAATTCTTCTTCATCTTCCAGGGAAGCCATCGCCACTATGTAGCTTAACTTATCAGCCTCACTATAGCGGTAGATTAAGGACTCATCTAGGTGCTTTTCCACCAGAGTCTTTTTGAGCGTATCATAGAATTGACTTGAAATGGACCCTGTTTCTATATAAAGCCTTTTTGAATCATAAAGACTATTTAGGCTCGTATCAATGTCCTTCCAAGGTTTCAAATCTTCAATTTTTTGGCTTACGGTCTGTTTTTTATCAACCAGACCTTCCCTTTCTTTAACTAACTTGAGAAGCTCATCATAAATTAGGTTAAAATCGAAATTACTAGCTGCCTTATAGACCTTATCAAGGTCTAGTCTTTTTAAGTCAAACTTTTCCTCTTCAGCAAATTTATTAACAGTTTCTATACTGTAATTAAGCTTATCAAGGCTCTCGTCAATAGCATTAAGCTTAGTTTCGTTCTTAACTTCTTTTAGATAAGATTCGTCTTCACTAATTTCTAGGTCATTAAAATGCACATAGTTAAAATCTTGAAGAATATTTAATAGGCTACTACGCTTTTCCTCAAAGCTTAGAAGATTAAATTTATTCATCTTAACTATTGCCATTATTAATTATCCTTTCTACAAGCAAGTCAACAGTCTTATCAAGACCTGCCAATTCCTGGTTTTTGATCTCATCTGACTTATTCTTTGCTCTCTCTATTACTGGTTTACTTTCTTCTAGGGCCTTAGCCTTAGCCGCATCAACCATGTTTTTAGCCTCTTTTTTTGCACTGTCAAGCTTTTCCCTGTAGGAATTGTCAGCTCTGATTTTGGCTTCTTCAACAAGTTTGTGGGCCTCTTCTTTGGCCAAGTCAAGCATCTTATCGGCTTTTTGTTCAGCCTCTTTTACTTGACTTAAAATGTCGTCAGTCATAATTCACCCCCCCATTAAATAAATTATATCATATTTTTACCCATTTATGGTATAATTTAGACAAAATAAGTCTTATAATTTGATTATTTAAAGGAAAATCCATGAAAAAATATATAAAAACCTTAATCCTAACCCTCATATTAACTGGGTGTGCTAAAGAAAATAAAAATACAGGAGAAAACTATCCCCTATCGAAATTAGACAATTTTTCCTATGACGAAAGCCTACTTACAGGCGAAAGGCTCATAGATTATCCATCAAAGGTAGATAAAAACGCTCCTTCCTATAAAAAAAGCGAACTAGACAATCTCGACTACAATAAAGAGCTAAGGTTTGGGGATATATACTTTAGGATACCAGATAAATGCGCCGTTTTTAAAAAAGATGACCAATACTTTATAGACTTCCCCCTAGACCT